>JBFYOK010000116.1:0-3513 GCA_041303845.1 Microbacteriaceae bacterium
CAGCGGCTCACGCGCGTGGCACCGAGGTAGTGCTCGTTTCGTCGGGAGCCATCGCAACGGGAATCCCGTTTCTTGGGCTGGGCGACCGACCCACTGACCTCGCCACGCAACAGGCGGCTGCGGCCGTCGGCCAGAACGTCCTTATTTATCGATACCAAGAATCGCTCACACGCTACGGAATCACTGCGGGGCAGGTTCTACTCACGGCTGGCGACCTCGAAGATGAGGTACCGCGTGGCAATGCTGAGCAGGCGATGAACCGCCTTCTTGAGCTGCGCATCCTGCCGATTGTGAATGAAAACGACACTGTGGCGACCGCTGAGATTCGATTCGGTGACAACGACCGTCTGGCCGCGCTCGTCGCCGCGCTGCTTCACGCCGATGTGCTCATCTTGTTGAGTGACGTGGATGCTCTGTACACGAAGCCCCCGCACGAGCCGGGTGCGCAGCGCATCGACAACGTCGCGTATGGCGATGAGCTCAACGGGCTCGAGTTTGGTTCCGTCGGCGCTGCCGGTGTGGGCACAGGAGGCGCAGCCACGAAGGTGTCTGCGGCTCGCCTCGCGGCTGACTCAGGCACGAGCGTTCTCGTTACCAACTCGACAATGGTCGACCAAGCACTGGCCGGAGAGATGATCGGCACGTGGTTCGAAGCAAATCCTGATGCGGTTCTGAGCCGTCCAGAAGCGCGAAAGTAAACTCGTCTACATGTCGGTTGTCACTGCTCGCCCCGAACTCATTGCGCTCCTCGAAGACTCACGCGAGGCTGCGCGCGTGTTGGCGAACGTGTCGACCGCGAAGAAGAACGCTGGGCTAGCCGCGATGGCAGATGCCATCGAAGCGAACATCGACGCCATCGTGACCGAGAACGCCAAAGACCTGGAAAACGGGCGCTCGAACGGCATTGGCGACGGTCTCCTCGATCGCCTGTTGCTTGATGCACCGCGACTGAAGTCCATTGCCGCTGCTGTGCGACAGATCATTGGCTTGACTGATCCGGTCGGGCAAGTCGTTCGTGGAAATGACATGCCCAACGGCATCCACCTCGTTCAGGTTCGCGTGCCGTTCGGCGTCGTCGGGGCAATCTACGAAGCTCGCCCGAACGTCACGGTCGACATTGCCGCGATTGCTCTCAAGAGTGGCAACGCCACGGTTCTGCGTGGCGGAAGTGCTGCCGAGAACTCGAATCGCATTTTGGTGTCGCTATTGCAGGATGCCCTTCGCTCCGTTGACCTCCCCCCGCTCACGGTGCAGACCATTGACCCGTTTGGTCGCTCTGGTGCAACCGAGCTGATGACAGCTCGCGGATACGTGGATGTGCTCATCCCGCGTGGATCGCAAAACCTCATCGACTCCGTTGTGCTCGAGTCGAAGGTTCCGGTAATCGAAACTGGCGCCGGTGTCGTGCACCTCGTGATTGATGAGTCGGCCAATCTCGACTGGGCCGTCGACATTGCCCACAATTCGAAGGTTCAGCGCCCCAGCGTGTGCAATGCACTCGAAACGATTCTTGTGCTGAAGGCGGCCGCACCACGCATTCTGCCTGCCGTACTGGACCGGTTGGCTGGCGCCGGTGTGATCATCCACGGTGATGCGGCAACGCGCAACATCTGGCCTGACGCCATACCTGCGGTCGAAGAGGACTGGTCGACCGAGCACATGGCACTCGAATTGTCCGTCAAGGTTGTGGAGTCGCTCGACGAGGCACTCGCTCACATTCGCACCTATGGCTCTCACCACACGGATTCGATCATCACGAACGATGTCGGCAACGCCGAACGCTTTCTTGCCGAAGTGGATTCCGCGGTCGTCATGGTCAACGCGTCAACACGGTTCACTGACGGTGGCGAGTTTGGCTTCGGCGCGGAGGTGGGAATCTCCACGCAGAAACTTCACGCACGCGGACCAATGGGGCTACCTGAATTGACGAGCACGAAGTGGCTGGTTCGCGGATCCGGCCAGATTCGTTACTAGAATTGTCAATATGGACGTCATCACCACTCTTGCCTCCGAAGAAGCCCTTCTCCCGTTGTGGGCCCCACTCTGGGTCTTCGGCGCGGTGCCATTGACAATCTTCTTCTTCCTTGGCGTTGTCGTCTACACCTACCGGGACGTTGCCAACCGCCACAGCCACAAGTCGGGCTCATCGCACGGCGGTCACCACTAGGTTTTCCCATGACAGCCGACATCGGTAGCGTGCGAATCGGCGTCTTTGGTGGAACGTTTGATCCACCACACATCGCTCATCTCATTGTTGCGAGCGACATGTTCGCCCGCTTGGATCTCGACGAAGTCGTGTTTGTTCCCGCAGGGGATCCGTGGCAGAAGGCGTCACTGGCAACCGCTGAACAGCGCTTCAGCATGGTGCACCAGGCCATCGACGGGGATGACCGGTTTCGAGCATCCCGCGTTGATATTGATCGCGACGGGCCAACGTACATGGTCGATACGCTCACCGACATTCAGGCCCAGCACCCGAACGCCGAGCTCTATTGCATCGTGGGTTCTGACGTTCTCGCGCTCATGCACACCTGGCACGAAGCCGAACGTCTCGCCGAGCTGGCGACGTTTGTGTGCGCCGTTCGCCCCGGGCACAGCCCAAATCAGCCGGCTCTCAAGAGTCTGACCGTAGACTTTATTGAAGTTCCCCTTATTGACGTGTCGTCGACGGATGTTCGGCAGCGAGTTTCTGAGGGAGAACCCATTCGGTATATCGTTCCGAATGCGGTCGCTGACTACATCGCGGCCCACAATTTGTACGGGAGAACGTCGTGAGTAACACCGCAGGGGAGCAGGGGGCGCTGAATAGTTTCGGCGACCTGTCTCGTCGCGCACGACGTGAACTCGAAGAATCAGGTGTAAACCCCGAAGCAGCTCGTGATGCTTTGCTGTCCACCGGCGCCATCACGTTGCCGACAGGATCCATTCTCACAACTGGACTTGTCAATCCGGCAACCGGCGGAATGCCTGCGACACCGTCGACCGAGACTGGCCAACACGACACGTCTGGCCTGAGCCGCCGCGAATTGCGTGCCATGCAAGAGCGCACAGATGTGTCGCCCGGAGCTGCGCCGACGTTCTCATTGCCAACGACACCGGGAGTCCCGGGATATGTCGCACCGGCAACATCCACCGCATTTGATATTTCGCCAGCGCTTGCCGATACGGCTACTCCGGTAGAACAGGTCATCAGCCAGACGACCACACCGCTTGACCAGATGCTGAGTCAGAGGGCCGCGGCATCTGACTCGCGAGACCCATTCGCGTTGTCGACTCAGTCCACCGGTGTCATCTCCACGACGAGTCACGCGCTAATCATCCCATCGCCACCCGACCCACTTTCGGGGCCGATCATGACGCTTGACCAAACCGGCGAAGTCTTGATGACGGGCCAGATTGTTTTGCCGCCAAGCTTGGGCGTAACCGGAGCAGATACGGGCCGCATGGATACACCCGAGGTCGACATCGTCGACTACGGCACTGAGATTGCGCCGAGCCAGGACCTTGCGCCCG
>JBFYOK010000117.1:0-12793 GCA_041303845.1 Microbacteriaceae bacterium
GCGAAGCGAGGCGCTTCTGCGTGCCCGGAGTGAGCGCGAACCACACGGCGGCCAGCACCGCGAGTGATGCGACGAAGATGAGTGTTCCGAGCCAACCCGCGTCATTGCTCGCCGCATACATAACGTTGAGATTGTGCTGCGCGCCGGTGAACAACACGAGCGCGACGTGCACCACGACGAACGCCATAAAGGCGAAGAGCACGAGATTGTGCAGGGCACGGATGGGTAGCTCGGGCAGCACGCGATTGAGGCGCGGGGCATCCAACGGCCATAACGACGAAAGTCGAATGCCGCTGAGCATCGCCAGCGGTGCAAGCACGAACACCACGCCGAAATAGCTGAGCTGTTGCAGTGCGTTATATGCGACCCACGGATTCTCAACCGGCCAGGTAAACGTGAGGTACTGCAAAGCCGCCGAGATTGCGTTCGGGATGACCTCCCACGTGGTCGGCACGATGCGCATCCACTGCCCCGTCGCACAGAGCAGGGTGATGTAGACCAGGCCGTTGAGAATCCAGAGCACGTCGACCGCGTTGTGCAGCCACACGTTGATGCCGACGCGGCGAGGTGGCTGGCCGAGCAGACCTCGGTTCGGGGTGACGAATGCCGGCGGACGCCTCTTCGACCGAATCGAGAGGCCGGTGCGGATAATCAACAACAAGAACAACGTGTTCAAAAAGTGCGTGGCGCTCAACCAGACCGGAATGCCGACGGGTGCGTCAGGCGATGGATTAACCACACCCGGGTAGCGAACCAGGAACGCAGCAACGTCGGGCTGCGCACGCAGGAAGAAGGCGAGCGAGCTGAGCGCGATTGCTCCAAGAACCACGACCATCGCAGCGAGCGCCGCTCGACGCATATTCGCAGGGCGCCCGGTGGTCATCACGGTTTCGACGATACCGAACGCACGTCCGTGTCTTGAGGCGTTTCGTCTGGAGTCACCGGCACTTCGATGGTGATCCGCCCACCGAACGGAGAGTCTTCAGGAGAAGGCATCGGCGCTATCGCCTCTTTGCGCTCTTGAGCCGCGATCACAGCCTCCCGCGACGCCGGGTGAAAGAGTTCGTCCATGACGGCGAACGCACCGGCCGCTCCACCGGAGGGGCGACGGGTCATCCACTTCTTGAATTTCGCCCAGCGACTCATACAACGATCGTAATGACCGGCGGGTTAAACGAGGAAGGGGCCGGGCAAAAGCCCGACCCCAAACTCGCGAGTAGTTGAAAACTACTTGATGATCTTCGTGACCGTACCAGCGCCCACGGTGCGTCCACCCTCACGGATGGCGAAGCCGAGGCCCTCTTCCATGGCGATGGGCTGAATCAGCGCAACCGTCATGTCGGTGGTGTCACCAGGCATAACCATCTCCTTGCCGTCAGGCAGGGTGATGACGCCGGTGACGTCGGTGGTGCGGAAGTAGAACTGCGGGCGGTAGTTGCCGTAGAACGGGTTGTGACGTCCACCCTCATCCTTGGAAAGGATGTAGGCGGTGCCTTCGAAGTCGGTGTGCGGCATGACCGAACCGGGCTTCACAACAACCTGTCCACGCTCTACATCTTCGCGCTTGGTACCGCGAAGGAGCAGACCACAGTTCTCGCCGGCCCAAGCCTCGTCGAGCTGCTTGTGGAACATCTCGATACCTGTGACCGTGGTCTTCTGCGTCGGACGGATGCCAACGATTTCGACCTCGGAGTTGATGGCGAGGGTACCGCGCTCGGCGCGGCCGGTAACAACCGTTCCACGACCGGTGATGGTGAAGACGTCCTCAATAGGCATGAGGAACGGCTTGTCCTTGTCGCGCACTGGGTCTGGGACCGAAGTGTCAACGGCTTCCATGAGGTCGAGGATGGACTGCGTCCACTTCTCGTCACCCTCGAGAGCCTTGAGACCCGACACGCGAACAACAGGGGCGTTGTCGCCATCGAAGCCCTGGCTCGACAGGAGCTCGCGAACCTCGAGCTCAACGAGCTCAAGGATCTCTTCGTCGTCAACCATGTCCGACTTGTTCAATGCAACGAGGAGGTAAGGAACACCAACCTGCTTTGCGAGAAGAACGTGCTCACGGGTCTGAGCCATGGGGCCGTCAGTAGCAGCAACCACGAGGATTGCGCCGTCCATCTGAGCAGCACCGGTGATCATGTTCTTGATGTAGTCGGCGTGGCCGGGGGCATCAACGTGAGCGTAGTGACGCTTGGGGGTCTCGTACTCAACGTGCGAGATGTTGATCGTGATACCGCGCTGACGCTCTTCGGGTGCCGAGTCGATCGACGCGAAGTCGCGCTGAACGTTCGTTGCCGAAGGGTACTTGTCAGCAAGTACCTTCGAGATAGCGGCGGTAAGAGTCGTCTTACCGTGGTCAACGTGACCGATGGTTCCGATGTTAACGTGCGGTTTTGACCGCTCGAATTTGGCCTTAGCCACTGGGTCCTCCTCAGGACATTCGTGCGGTTGACTTCGGATTTCTCCTCCGGCAACCGCAATGATTACCGATTTATGTTACTTGACTTGCTTGAAGGCGAATTACTCGCCCTTGTTCTTTTGCACGATCTCGTCGGCAACAGCCTTCGGGACCTCTGCGTAACTGTCGAACGTCATCGAGTACATGGCGCGGCCCGAGGTCTTCGAGCGCAGGTCGCCAACGTATCCGAACATTTCCGACAGCGGGACAAGGGCGCGAACTACCTTCACACCCGTGGCATCCTCCATGGACTGAATCTGTCCACGTCGGGAGTTGAGGTCGCCGATGACGTCGCCCATGTACTCCTCGGGAGTACGAACTTCAACAGCCATCAAAGGCTCGAGAAGAACGGGGTCAGCCTTACGAGCTGCCTCCTTGAAGGCCATAGAGCCTGCAAGCTTGAACGCCATTTCCGACGAGTCGACGTCGTGGTAGGCACCATCTGTGAGGATGCCCTTGACGCCCACCATCGGGTAGCCGGCGAGAACACCGACCGCCATAGCGGCCTGGAATCCAGCATCCACCGAAGGGATATATTCACGAGGAATACGGCCACCGGTGACCTGGTTGGAGAATTCGTAGACCTTGTCAGCCGTAACTTCCATCGGCTCGAGCGAGATCTGCACCTTTGCAAACTGACCGGATCCACCGGTCTGCTTCTTGTGGGTGTAGTCGTGCTTTTCTACGGTGCGGCGAATCGTCTCGCGGTAAGCAACCTGCGGCTTACCGACGTTTGCCTCAACGTTGAATTCGCGACGCATGCGGTCAACGAGGATGTCGAGGTGGAGCTCACCCATACCCGAGATAACGGTCTGGCCAGTTTCCTGGTCCTGCTCCACGCGGAAGGTCGGGTCTTCTTCAGCCAACTTCTGGATGGCCGTACCGAGCTTCTCCTGGTCAGCCTTGGTCTTCGGCTCAATAGCAACCGAGATAACGGGCTCAGGGAATGACATCGACTCGAGCACAACCTGGTTGTCCGGGTCGCACAACGTGTCACCCGTGGTCGTGTCTTTCAGACCGATGACCGCGTAGATGTGGCCCGCGGTCATGTTCTCGACCGGGTTCTCCTTGTTGGCGTGCATCTGGAAGATCTTGCCGATGCGCTCCTTCTTGCCCTTGGTTGCGTTGACAACCTGAGCGCCGGAGTCGACCTGACCGGAGTACACGCGCACATAGGTCAAGCGACCGAAGAACGGGTGAACAGCAACCTTGAATGCGAGACCAGCGAACGGGTCGGTCGAAACCGGGTGACGCTCGATGATCTTCTCTTCGTCGCGCACGTCGTGACCCTGCGTTGCAGGCACGTCGAGCGGGCTGGGGAGGTAGTCAACAACAGCGTCGAGCATCGGCTGCACACCGCGGTTCTTAAAGGCGGATCCACAGAGAACCGGGTAGAGCTCCGAGTTGATGGTCATCTTTCGGATGGCCTTCTTGATCTCGGCTACCGAGAAGTCGGTGTCGCCTTCGAGGAAGCGGTTGAGCAGGTCGTCGTCACCCTCGGCTACGGTCTCGATGAGCTTCTCGCGGTATTCCTTCGCCTTTTCGACGAGGTCAGCTGGAATCTCTTCGATCTCGTACTTGGCGCCCATCTCGACGTCACCCTTTGAGTCACCACGCCACGTCAGTGCACGCATCTCAACGAGGTCGACAACACCTTCGAAGGTGTTCTCGAAACCGATGGGGAGCTGAATCACGAGTGGCTTAGCACCGAGGCGGTTGATGATGGTGTCGACCGTGAAGTAGAAGTCAGCGCCGAGCTTGTCCATCTTGTTGACGAAGCAAATGCGGGGAACGTCGTACTTGTCAGCCTGGCGCCACACCGTCTCCGACTGAGGCTCCACACCTTCCTTGCCGTCGAACACCGCAACAGCACCGTCGAGAACGCGGAGCGAACGCTCCACCTCGACGGTGAAGTCAACGTGTCCAGGCGTGTCAATGATGTTGATCTGGTTCTTGTTCCAGAAACAGGTCGTCGCGGCCGACGTAATCGTGATACCGCGCTCCTGCTCCTGAGCCATCCAGTCCATCGTGGCAGCGCCATCGTGAACTTCACCGATCTTGTGCGTGATACCCGTGTAAAACAGGATTCGCTCGGTGGTCGTCGTCTTTCCAGCATCGATGTGAGCCATGATGCCGATGTTGCGGACCTTGTTCAGGTCGGTGAGCACGTCTTGTGCCACGGGTGTCCTCCAGTTGGAAAGGGGGGTTCTAATCCGGTCGTTGTCGACCGAGTGGAAGCACTACAGCCAGTTGTTACCAGCGGTAGTGCGCGAATGCCTTGTTCGACTCGGCCATCTTGTGCGTGTCTTCACGACGCTTTACAGCGGCGCCGAGACCGTTCGATGCGTCGAGAATCTCGTTCATGAGACGCTCGGTCATCGTCTTCTCGCGACGGGCCTTCGCGTAGCTGGTCAACCAGCGAAGCGCGAGGGTGTTGGCACGGTGAGGCTTGACCTCAACGGGCACCTGGTAGGTCGAACCACCGACGCGGCGCGAACGCACCTCGAGGGTCGGACGAACGTTGTCGAGTGCCTTCTTGAGCGTGACGACTGCGTCGCCACCGGTCTTTTCGGTCACGCCTTCGAGTGCACCGTAAACGATGCGCTCGGCGAGACCCTTCTTGCCGTCAAGAAGAATCTTGTTGACGAGCTGCGTGACGATGGGCGCGCCGTAAACCGGGTCGGCTACGACGGGACGCTTCGGGGCTGGACCCTTACGTGGCATTACTTCTTCTCCATCTTCGCGCCGTAGCGGCTGCGAGCCTGCTTGCGGTTCTTGACGGCCTGCGTGTCGAGCGCGCCACGAACGATCTTGTAGCGAACACCGGGGAGGTCCTTCACACGACCACCACGAACGAGCACCATCGAGTGCTCCTGGAGGTTGTGGCCCTCGCCGGGGATGTAGGCCGTTACTTCGGTGCCGTTGCTGAGCTTGACACGCGCGACCTTACGGAGAGCCGAGTTCGGCTTCTTCGGGGTGGTCGTGTACACACGGGTGCACACTCCACGCTGCTGTGGGTTTGCCTTCAGAGCGGGCGCCTTGGTCTTGGTGACCTTAGGCGTGCGACCCTTTCGGACCAACTGGTTAATAGTTGGCACTATTTCTCCTTGTTTAAAGCTGCACGGTGACAGCGAGATGAGTTTGTTATTCGGCCCGAATCGCGAATGCGAAACGTTGACGGCCGAACATGCCGTGGGGGTTCCCCTCATCGGTGGGGCGGAACCCTTATGGAGCTGGTGTGGCGCTGGTCATCCGTGTTCGCGTTTTTAGGCACGACACACGGCGCGACTTTTGTCACACCAAGCCTCAAGCGTAGTGCGAAGTTGCTCGGTCAGGCAAACCGGTTGTACCGAGGGGCGAACAAGGGATGCTCAGCCGAAGGTCGCGAGCACAATCGCGAGCCACGCGCCGATGAGCATCCACGGACCAAAAGCGACGCGAGACCGGTGATTCGCCTTGCGAAACGCCATCATCGAGAGCGAAAACACGGCTCCGAGCAGAAAACCGGCGGCGATCCCGAGGACGGCCGTGTCGATGCTGATCCAGCCCAGATACAGGCCGAGAACTCCCGCCAATTTGACGTCGCCGGCGCCCATGCCGGTTCCGTTTTTGGTTCTCGACGCGAGGTGCAGCGCGAGAAAGAGAGCGAAGCACACCACGGCCGTGACAATCGAGCGGATGAACGGCTCAAGATTCGGGTCGGAATCCGCCCCGACTACCGTCTGAGCAAAATGGCTGGTCAGCGCACATATTCCGGCGGCGGCCACGAGCCTGTTGGGGAGTCGGTGCTCGCGCCAATCGATGATGGAGAGCCAGATGCTCAGTCCCAAGAACACGACCAGCCCGGTCAAGTTGATGGCGGTTGCGAACATCCGCACAGGGTAGATGTGTGTGGTTAGGGGACGTTGCGAGTTCTCCACGGCAGGTAGGCGAAAAAGGTAGCGCCCATCGCCAAACTCGCCAGGGCAATCACCGTCGCGGGCCAATCGAGCGAGACCGCAATGGCAAACCCGAGAGCGTCGACTGGACGACCCGGAACAAAGAAGAGCCAGCAGACCAGAGCGGTCGCGACATAGCCGAGATAGCTGACGACCGCAGCCAGAATCGAGATTGCAACGTAAGGAGCGCCCGTGCGGTTGAATTCTCGACGGCGGTACGCACCAACTGCAAGCGTGATGGTGAACGCCACGAGAGCACCGAACACCATCGCCGGACCTAACCCGACACCGGCTCGGGGGTCAGTGATGATGTCTCGGTTGAACAAAACGGTGGCAATGCCGAGCCCGGCCACCACGAGTGCGAACCACGCGATGAGCACGAAGGCGAGGGATCCGGCGATTTCGGGGGTCGTCGGGCGTGACGGTGTAGACGTAACGTCACCCATTAGAACGCGAAGTAGATGACGGCAGCGACGACGGCACCAGCGACGACCGCGACAGCGAGCACGAGGCCGATGGCCACGAGCGCACGACGGGGCTCACCCTTGCGGTTGCGACCAATGATGGGAATCGCATCCGTCATTCGGTGAATTTCGCCCGCAATGATTTCGTCGAATGACTTGCGCTTGGGTGGCAGGTCGGCGAGCAGGTCGACATCCGAGATTTTCTGAATCGGTCGCGTCACCGGGCGCTCAGGAATCGGCACCACCGAACCCGGGTCACCGACCGGCGGCCGAAAGAAGCGCTTGCGCTCGTCGTCGCTCAAGGGCGATTCGATGAGTCGAGCAGAAGCAGGCGTGCCGGACTGTCCGGGATACGTGATGATTGTCGCGTCGGACACGACCGAAGTGGCGTCGTCAACCGCGCCTCCGCCAGTGATGACGGTGTCATCCTCAGCTGGCCCACCAATCGGGCGAGTGTCGTCGTTGCCGGTCACGCGTCTATTCTCCCCTACGCGGGCGGATTCTTTGGTCGACGATTGCTACGCGTGACGTATCGGGTGAATCCACCAATACCGGATGGTCGCTCGGAGTCGCCGGACGCGAGGGTCACGAATCCTGCAGAATCCGTCGGCAGAATTCTGTTGGCGCGATAGCGCAAGAACGACGCGAGCGAGAGACGCGCCATCAGGATGCGCCACCACGACGACCCGCTTTCCATCTCAAGTTGCGCGCTCTCGACCAGGCTCCAGAATTCGTCGACATCACGGTCGGTCGCCACGCGAGTGCCAAAGACCGCCGTGTCGACACCGTCTGCGAGAGGAAGCACATTCGCCGACCCGAGACCCTGTTGCGCAGAGACCACCTGGGCGACCTCGCGCCGAGTGAGGCTCGGGCTCACCACCACACCGAAATCGAGCGCCGTGTCAAGGTACTCCTCCCATGCGCCGACGATGCGATCGCGCGGATTTCCGTCTCGACGACGAACCCTGCGTCGGCGCGCCTTCACTACGATCACGGCGAAGAACGGTGACACTATCGCGGCAAGCGCCAATGCCACGAGCCCGATTGTGCGCAGAAGTGGCAGCACCCAGTCAAAGGTGACCGGCGGAGTCTCCGGAGTTGGCGGGCTATCTCCCGCCTGCGGGTTGATGGCACCAGGCGGCAGTTCGGTTGCGGTTTCGTTTGTCACAGAGGTGCCGATTTGCGGTTCCTGCACGACGTCGGTGCGCGGTGCAATCGGATTCTCGAACTGCGGGTCGACGTCAACGCTCGCCCACGCGCCGTCAGCACCCTGCACCTCTACCCACGCGCTTGAGTTTGCGCCGACACACGTGAGGTTCTCGCATCCGACGTAGCCGGTGACCACGCGGGCGGGGAATCCGTTCGCCATCGCCAACAGGGCAACGGCCGCCGCAAATTGTTCGTCATCACCGACGGCCGCGACGAGCCGGTCATCGGGTGCGCCCGATGAAGCCGAACGCTGCTTATCGACCAGTTGCGTAAACAGCGTGTCAAGTCGACCGATTGAGTGGCCGGCCAGGCTCGGCTCAAACGCATAGTCGGCGCCGGCGAGCGCGGTCACCCACGAGTCAGGTGCGGTGGGCGCGGTGAGCGAGTGGCTGAGGTATCCGCGGGCGCGCAGACGGTCAACCAGTTCGGCGAGTCCGGCACCGTCGTCAACTGGCACGCCTTGCATGCGCATCCAGTCAGTCATCGACGGCGGCAACAGGTCGGGCGAGATCAACGAGCCCGTCGTGGTCGGGCGTTCAATCTCTTCAAGAGATGGATGCGCGACACCCGTGCCACGAACCACGTCGTAACTTAGAGCCGCCCCAGCCTCAACCTCGGCCTCGGGCGAGGTTGAGGGAGCAATCACCACGGCGGCCTGCGTGACACCATTCACGTAGAGCTCACCCGTGCCCGGGTCCACCCAACTCACGGCATCGATCACCGGCAGCCACGGGCCAGACGCGAACGCATCACCGAGCGTGATGGTCACCGTTTCTGTGTCGCCGTCGACCGGGAGTGGCACCGGCAAGCGTTGGAATCCGGGGGCCGTCGCGCCGTCGGGAGAAGCCGAGAACACATTGCCGTCGTAGAAGGGCAGCACCGAAACCCGGATTCGCTCATCACCCGTCGGTGCGGCAGACAGGGTCAAGACGGTGCCGCCGTAGATTGCCTCGTCAACAAAGCTCTCGCGATACAGACTCAGCGGGCTCGGGGCGATTGCGAGCGTTTGAGCCGGTTCAATGTCCTGGCGAAGAGCGACGCGTGTGCCCGGAATCCCCACCGCAACAACGGCGGCCCCAACCACACCAATCGCAACGGCAAGCACGACAACGGCCGAGACGCTCGACACAAGTCGTCGACTGAGCGACACCGGCGAGCGTCGAGTGACCGATTTTCGAGTCGAGCGCGCTGACCCTGCACCACGGGCAACGAAGAAGGCGCCGAGCATCCACACGATGCCGAGCACAATCTGGGTGACCTCGACGGGAATGAATGGCAAAGACACAGCGCCGACAGATGGCGAGCTGAACGCCAGCGCAAAGAGCAACGGGATTGTCGCGACCAACGCCGACAGCCAGCCGATTCGGCGAAGCGAAACACTGACCATGACGACTGCGTACACAACGATGAACCACGGCACGAGCACGTCTTGATACGAGCCCGCCGGCAGCGGAACCGTGAGCAGCTCTTTCCAGCCGGCGATGAGCCCGCGCAGCATGCCCGCGTATGCATCGGAGATGGCACCGAGCGAAGTCAGGCGATCCGCGTGCGTGAGCGGTGCGCCCACAATCAACCCGGCGATGACGGCCACGACGACGCGCACGTACCAGGCGAACCCGCGGCGGTCAGAAACTGAGGCAACGAGCCACGCCAAGCCAACTGCACCGGCGGTCACCACCAGGAAGGGCCAGGTTGCGTAGAGCGGCCATGCCACGAGTGCGGCATCCACAATCAACAGAGCGAGCCCGAACAGATAAGTCATTCGGCCCTCCTCGAAAGCAGAGCGCGGAGGTCATCGAGCACTGCGACCGTCAGCACGGGCGTTCCGTTGATCTCTTTGAAACCCGGGGCGACCGTTTCGTTGCAGACAACAAGCAACATCGCGACATCAGACGGCAAGGTCGAACGGATGCGCGCCGCCTGCTTGAATCCCACAACCGAGCCGCACACCGCAATCACGAGGGACAGGTCGGCGAGTGCGCGCGAGGTTTGAACGCTCAGTTCGTGGAGAACGCTCGCGTGTTCATCGAGGTCGACCGTACAGAGGTCATCGAGCAGGAATCTCGTCGTCGTGGCGGCCAGCTTGCGAATTCCACGTGACGCACCGCTGACGACAACCGAGACGTCTCGACCGTCGCGAATGGCACGGGTGCCGAGAGACCCGGCAACGCTTACGGCAAGTTCGAATTCATCAGGCGTCGCAAATTCGAGTGGGTTTGATCCCAGCAAAACGGCCATTCGTGAACGACGGGTCTCTTCGAACTGGCGAACCATGAGCCGACCGGTCTTGGCCGTCGACTTCCAATGAATGTGTCGCTGTCCGTCACCCGGAACGTACTCGCGAATCGCGTGGAACGAGATGTCGCTGTCGACGAGGTTCTGCGTGGGACTACCTTCGAGGTCGCGGATGAAGCCCGACATCGTGCTGGGCACGGTGACCGTAGGCGGATGCACATAGACGCGTCGCACATTCGGCCACTCACGCACCCGAGCCACAAGCCCGAGCGGGTCGCTGCGAACACTCCGCACCGGGCCGACATCGACGACTCCTCGGCGCGAGGTCGGAATCTCGAGAGGCGATTCCACGTGCGCTCCCCCACGCAACATCGGAACGGGGAGTCGAACGAGAGTCGTTCCGACGGGAACATCCAACCGCCCCGATAGTTGCAATCGTCGCGACGAATTGGTCACGCGGATGCGCCCCCCGGCGGGCTCACCGGCGACGACCCGATCGGCACTCACCGCAAACTCGACCGCGAACGCATTTGAGCCGAGCAAGAACGGCAGTGCCGTGAGAAGCAGCACGAGCGACGCGCCTCCAGCAACACTCACTTCGACCCAGCGCAGTGCCAGCCCGAGTGGCAGACCGATTGCTGCGAGCGCAAGTGCCACCCAGCCGACCTGCGTCACGTTCTTCACGAGCGCACGCCAACCGCCTCGCGCGGTCTGCGCGAGGGTTCCGGTGGCGACCCGGGAGATCGTAAAGCGGGGCATGTTGGCCTTTGCGAGTGCGGAGTTTGCGGGGGCGGACTAGGTGTGACGGGCTAGCTGTTGCGGGTGGGTGGCAGTGTGTCGAGAAGAATCTGAGCGACGACGGCACGCGAAGTCACGCCGTCGAACTCAGCCTCGGGATCGAGCACGATGCGGTGTGCGAGCACCGATTCGGCGAGCACCTTGACATCATCCGGCGTCACAAAATCGCGGCCCTGAGCCAGCGCCCATGTCTTGCTCGCCTTGGTCAACGCGCGAGCACCACGAACGCTGACGCCCATGCGCACCTGTGGTGCGTGGCGAGTCGCTTCCACGATGCGCACGATGTAGTCGAGCACGAGTGAATCGACGTGCACCTGACCGACGAGTTCGGCCATGTCGAGAAGCACCTGCGGTGTGATGATTGCGGGCACCTTTACTTCGGCAACGTTAGCGTTTTCGAGAATCTTCATCGAGACGGCCGGGTCGGGGTATCCGATCGACGTCTTCATCATGAATCGGTCGAGCTGGGCTTCGGGCAGTCGATAGGTTCCCGCGTGCTCAATCGGGTTCTGTGTGGCGATGACCAAGAACGGAAGTCCGAGTGCGTGCGTGGTTCCGTCGATGGTGACCTGCCGCTCCTCCATCGCCTCAAGCAGCGACGACTGCGTCTTCGGGCTCGCGCGGTTGATCTCATCGGCCAGCACGACGTTCGCGAAGATGGGCCCTGGGTGAAACTCGAACACCCCCTTCTTCTGGTCGTAGACGGTGATGCCGGTGACGTCTCCGGGCAGCAAATCAGGCGTGAACTGGATGCGCGAACTCGACCCCTTCAACGTGGCCGACATTGCGCGCGCGAGCGCAGTCTTGCCGGTGCCGGGGAAGTCCTCGAGCAGCAGGTGCCCCTCACTGACCATCGCGGTGAAGGCGAACTCGATCACTCGACGCTTGCCGAGGATTGCCGCCTCGACGTTTGTGACGAGCGCGTCAAACGTCTGCGCGAACCACTGCGTCTGTTTCTGGGTGTGTGCCATTGGGTGTCTCATTTTTGTTGGCTTTGGTGCCGCGGTTGGTGAAGGGGCGGGGGTGGTTCAGCCAGCAGGCTTATCCGGATGTACAGGTCAGAGGAATAGGCCCAACATCAAACGGGTCCAGTCCAGAAATTTGTGGAGTGTTCGCAAAGTCGATGGTGGCGTACAACTGCGTCGGGTCGGGTGAGCCACTCGGAATCACCCAGGCCAGGAGCGTCGCATCCCACACCGCGTCAAAGACGTTGTCACTCGCGTCAAACCAAATCGGGGGGATGTCCGTTGACAGTTGCCACCAGGGAGCATCGACTGTGCCGATGCCATCGCCCGTCACGTTGACGAGAAGTGCCTCGTCAAACACGCACGCAGTTTGCAGGGCCCAACCAGTGACGCGCACCTGCCACGAACGATTGGTCGTGCTCGGGCTCACGAGCGTGTTGCCCGGGCTGCAGGTGTCGGCAGCGGACTCGAGGCAGTAGCGCACGTAAACGCTGAGGTCTGCCCCGAACGTGCCCGACGCAAACGTGGTGGTCCACGCGCCGGATTCCCCGTCACGGAACTGTGCCACGAGTCCGTTGGGAGCAATTCCTGCATCAATCTCGGCGAGGTATGCGCCCTCGACTGACGTCGCAGCGACGGCGTAGGTGAATGTGCCCGCCGCCGGGTCATCGAGTGAACCAACTGGCGCGCCCCGAAGTTGATCGACCCCGAATCCGTTGGTAACAC
>JBFYOK010000118.1:0-2550 GCA_041303845.1 Microbacteriaceae bacterium
CAGCTGGTCGAGCGAGCTTCACGCTCAGTGCGGGGGCGCTCGCCAGGCTTGTCGCGTCGATGACCGAATCAAAAGCGTCGGCGTGGCCGTCGGAAATCTCGTCAAGATTCCAGACGTGTTCGACTCCGAGTTCGCGTGCGAGTTGAAGAGCATCGGGCCTCACGCCTGCGACATGTACCTCCGCGCCTTCGGCGAGCGCGAACTGTGCACACAGAAGCCCGATTGTGCCCGCGCCCAAAATGAGAATTTTGTCGCCGGGCTCCACGTTCGCTGCCCGAACTGCGCGTAAGGCATTGCCGCCCGGTTCGACCAGAGCGGCAGCAGCGAGGCTCACCGACTCCGGAATCTCGAACGCGAACCGTGACGGAACAACGATTTTCTCGGCGAGCGCACCCGCCCAATCGCCGCGGATGCCGAGCTCGTTGCGATCGGGACAGACGTGCTGGTGGCCGCCGGCGCAATAGGAGCAGTGGCCACAGCCCAGCATGGTGTCCGAAGTCACCCGCTTGCCGAGCCACGCGTTGTCGGCATCAGATCCGACAGCCACAACGCGACCGGCCCACTCGTGACCGAGGCGTAACGGAAAGGTCGTAAACCCCTGCTGGATATACGCCATCTCACCGGTGTAGAGCTCGACATCCGTTCCGCAAATGCCGACCCGTTCAACCTCGATGAGCAATTCGCCCGCGCGGGCGACGGGGTCTGCGACTTCCTGAACCTCGGCGACCCCGGGCGATGTGACAACGAGCGCGCGCATTAGGGAGTCGGTGATGTGTCGGCACGCACGCGCTGCGTTTGCGTGCCGAGCTTGCTGATCGTCAGCGTCATCGTCTCTCCGCCGACGAGATAGGTCGGCGGCTTCATGCCGAGTCCAACGCCGGGAGGAGTACCCGTATTGATGAGGTCGCCGGGTTCGAGCGCCAAGAACTGGCTCAAGTAGTGCACGAGAAACGCGGGGCCGAAAACCATTTTGTTCGTGTTGCCCGTCTGTCGACGAACGCCGTCGATGTCGAGCGCCATCTCGAGGTTCATCGCGTCGCCGACTTCGTCAGGAGTGACCAGGTATGGGCCCGCCGGGTTGAATGTCGGAGCCGACTTGCCCTTGGACCACTGCCCCGACCGCTCAAGTTGCCATTCGCGTTCACTCACGTCATTGACGAGCACGTACCCGGCGATGCAGGCTTCGGCCTCGGCTTCATCCTTCAGGTACGAGCTGTGGCGACCAATGACGATGCCCAGCTCGATTTCCCAGTCGGTCTTGCCGGAGCCCCGGGGAATCTGGACGTCGTCGTTCGGGCCAATGAGCGTGTTCGGCGACTTGGTGAACATGATCGGCTCGTCGGGAACCTTGCTTCCGCTTTCGGCCGCGTGATCGCTGTAATTCAGTCCGATGCAGAGAATCTGGTGTGGACGCGTGAAGGGTGCTCCAAAGCGACGATTGCCCACCGGCTCAACCTTGCCCGCTGCGACGCGTTGCGCGACAACTTCATCAAGCGACGCAAGCGCTCCGGATGCGAAAAACGCCTCATTGAAGTCCGCCACGATGTCAGAAAGATCAACAAACGTGTCGTCGTCCACGAGTACGCCGGGAACTTCATGCCCTACGGCTCCAAGTCGAACCAGTTTCATTTTTCTTCTCTTCCGTTATCTCCACCTGGCACGGCGGTGCTGTGCCAGTAGGGAAGCGATGTGCTACCCGACCAGCGGTATTCCAACTTGCCCGCTACCTCGACCTGTCCGAAGAACAGAGCGCCCGAGTCGTCATTTGCGGCGTCGAGCCCTTTGCACGCGGACGTGATTGCGAGTCTATTGAGCCCTGAGCCAACGAATCCGGAACACGTTGGTTGCGTGGCGTTCACCGACAGATCATCGATGTGGTCTCCGTGGGCACTGTAGTGAGCGACTCGCGAACCGCCCCACAATGCGATCCACAGGTCGCCGTTTGCGTCGACGGTCAGCCCATCAGGGAAGTGTGAGAAATCGTCAATGATGGGCACCCAGGGCTCAGAGTCATCGAAGTCGCCCGGTCCATATGTGTGCGTCGACAGAGTGCCCGCCAGGGTGTCAACGTGAAAAATAGTGGCCCCGTCAGGCGAGAAGCCCAAGCCGTTTGCCATGCCCAGATGCGTGCGGAGGGTTTCGATGCGGCCGTCGGGAGAAATGCGCAGCAATACCTCGTTGTGAGGTGCGTCGGAGTCATCCTCATCGAGCGAGAGGGTGCCGACGATGAATCGGCCCTGGGGGTCGACAATTCCGTCGTTGAATCTCCAGTTGCTCCGCCCGTTTGGCCAGACGTGCGGTTCGAGATCCGGGCCGAACGACACGACACCTTCGGGCGAAATCGTGGCTAGCCCGTGAGCCCCCGCCACGAGAAGACCTCCGTCTTCGGCGAGCGCGACCGCTGCGACCGTTTGGCCAAGGCGACGATCATCGACGATGTCGATTCTGTTGCCGACAATTCTGCCGGCGAGAACTCGGCCCTCGCGGATGTCAACCCAGCGAACGAGTTCTGCACGATCATCCCAAATGACACCCTCGCTCAGGTCGAAG
>JBFYOK010000119.1:0-2983 GCA_041303845.1 Microbacteriaceae bacterium
GACACGGACATCGACAGCATCATTCGCTGGGGTAACGCGTTGATTGGTTCGAGCGACCCTGAACTCACGCAGATGTTGCCGACCGACGCCGAAAGCGAAAAGTTCCGCCTCGTTCCGTTCAAGTCACCGGCAGCCCTCGAGGTGTTCGCCTACGGCAACGAACTGCGTCGTCAGCGCCTCGGTCGCAATGGGACCGACCTCGTGTCAACGATGATCAACCAAGCTCCGATGGACGGCATCCCGCTCTCGGAAAAGGACTTCCAGACGAACTTCTTGCTCCTCATTGTCGCCGGACACGAGACGACAAGGCAGACCATCGCTCACACGATGAACAACCTCATCGACAATCCTCAGGTGATCGCGTACCTGCAGGAAAACCCTCAGGACATCCCCTGGGCCGTTGAAGAGTTCCTGCGCTTCGCGAGTCCGATTTACCACTTCCGTCGCACGGCAACAAAAGACGTTGAGTTTGGCGGTAAAGACATCAAGGCAGGCCAAAAGGTCGTCGTGTGGTTTGCCTCGGGCAACCGCGACCCTGACGTTTTCGCGAACCCGGAGTCGATGAATCCAACCCGCATGCCGAACGAGCACATGACGTTCGGTCGTGGAGGTCCGCACTTGTGCTTGGGCAACGCCCTTGCGCGCATCGAGCTCATCATCATCTTCGAAGACCTCATCGCGCGCATCGACAAGGTGGAGCGCACCGCGCCAATCGACTACGTGCACTCAAACTTCATCCACGGCATCAAGTCGATGCCGGTGAAGGTGACCCTGCGCTAGACCAGTTTGGCAACGCGTGTCAGAAACGCGTCAATCAGGTCGTAGGTTCGCTTCTCTGCGGCAGCGTCGTAGGCCTTTGTTTGCGCCATCATGACGTCGGGGTCTTGACCGTCTGCAATCACGAGCTCGCGACCGTCAGTTTCCAGCCAGGCGTCGAGCGCCTCCGAGTCGAGTTCGGGGTGAAACTGCAGACCGAGCGAGCGCTCAATCGTGAACGCCTGCGAGGTGATGGGGTTTCGCGCGATTTCCACTGCACCTGGCGGCACCGTGAACTCGTCGTAGTGGAACTGGAACCAGGGGCCGTTGCCGACGAGTGACTCGTCGTCACTCCAAATGTTCTTCCACCCGATTTCCGGATGATCACCGGGAGCTACTGACCCGCCCATGGCCCGCGCCATGAGCTGACCCCCGAAACATATGCCGAGCACGGGTCGTCCGGCCTCGACTCGGGTGCGGCACATCTCGAGCTCGGGTTCGAGCCAACGGCCGATACACGCGTCGTCCCACGCACCCCACGGGGCACCGAGGTAGACGACGAGGTCGTAGTCGCGTTCATCCGGAAATTGCACGTCGACGTTGGGCTCGTAGAAGTTCGCTTCGGGCACGACAAGAAACTCGGTGATCTCGAATCCGTGGTGCTCGAGGCGGCGACCGACGGGGCCGGTTGGACTCAGGTGGTCGTGTTGAACGACAAGTGCTTTCACAATGCACCCCTCAATCGGAGACGATAAACAAAAGAGAATCAAAAGTGACGAGAATAGGCAACAAATATTTGTCGCGGGCACTGTCCCTCGGTAATATTCGTTAGCACCCTAACGATAGTGCGCACCAACCAAACTTGCCACAAAGGAGTAGCAATGGTTAACGACTTGGCGAAGCTGCGGGACGACCTCGGCGAGCGCGGCATTGACGTCTTGCGCGTGATGTTCTCCGACATTCTGGGTATTCCGCGTTCGAAGGACATCCTGGTCAGTCAACTCGACAAGGCCGCGCACAACGGACCGGCATTCAGCCAGGGCGTGTGGGCAACGACTAACGGCGGAGACTTCCACGACGCAAACGCCATCGCCACCGACGGCCTCCAAGACTTCTTCACCAAGATTCTGCCTCGCACCATTTCCCCACTCGGCTGGGAACCCGGCGTTGCCTACATCATTGGGGATGCCTTTAATCCAGACGGCAAGCCCAACATGATGTCTCCCCGCTCGGTTTTGCAGAAGGTTATCGAGTCATACAAGAAACTCGGACTGCACCCCGTGGTCGGCCCCGAGCTTGAGTTCTACATTTCGAACCGCGATGAGAACGGTGTCTACAGTCGATCAATCAGCCAGACGGGCCGTGTCTACATGACAGGCACACTCGTCGATCCCGACGGTGACTTCTTGCACCTCATGCGCATGCTCGACAGTCTCAACATCGGTGCCTTCGCGGGTAATCACGAGTTCAGCCCGAGCCAATACGAAATCAACCTCTGGCACAGCGAAGCGCTGGACGCAGCCGACCGCACGTTCTTCTTCAAGGCCGCCGTCAAAGACATCATCGCCAAGCGCGGAAAGCACGCCACGTTCATGGGTAAGCCATGGAGCGACGAGGGCGGCTCCGGCTTCCACCTCCACTTCTCGGTGACCAACGCTGATGGAATCAACCAAATGCATGATGGGCGAGGCAATCTCTCGGCCGCGGCGAAGATGCTCATCGCCGGCATTACCAAGCACGCCAATGCGCTCACGGCATTCACTAATCCAACAATCAACTCGTTCAAGCGATTGGGCCCGGACACACTTGCCCCGTATCGCGCGAACTGGGGCTACGACAACCGTTCGTGCATGATCCGGGTGCCACCCGAGCGTGGTCAAGGAACCCGCCTCGAGGTTCGCGTGGGCGACGGTGCGGCAAATCCTTACCTCGTCATCGCAGCAATTCTTGCGGCCGGGCTCGACGGAATCGTCAACGAGCTCCAGTGCCCGCCCGAGGCTGTCGGCATGGCGTATGACAACGAAGATGCGCCCGTGCTGCCCCAGACGTTTACGGAGTCTCTAGACGCACTTGAGGCCAATGCGACACTCAAGGACCAGATGTCCGAAGAGCTCATCGACGTCTTCATGGTGCTCAAGCGAGATGAAATCGCCCGCTACGAGGCAGCGGTCAAGGACCCCTCAACGCGTGACATCACCGACTGGGAAATCACGGAGTACGCAGCCGC
>JBFYOK010000120.1:0-16439 GCA_041303845.1 Microbacteriaceae bacterium
GTCCTCAGGGCGCAAAAATTGCTGCGCTCTTGCGTCGCGTAGCCGATGATCTTGATAGCTAGGAATTTTTGTGACCGTTGATCATGTAGGCGAACAAGCTCTCGCACTTGGTGCACTTCACGAAGTGACGAAGCCCGACACCGTCGGAGCCTTCCGTGACCGAGTGGTGGCCGATGACGGCGTCGTCACGTTGATCTTTCACAGCACGATGGCCGGATATCCGGGATGGCTCTGGCATGTCGCGCTTGCCGAGGTTGAGGGCGATTCGCCGACCGTGCTCGAACTCGAACTTCTGCCCGACGATGGTTCCCTCGTCGCTCCCGACTGGGTCCCATGGTCGCAACGCCTCGCGGAATACAAAGAAGCTCAACGACTCGCACGCGAAGCAGGTGAGATCACGGAAGAGGACGAACCCGTCATCGTTCCGGACTCCGAGGACTTTGACGGCGACCTAGGACTTGTTGACTTGGATGAGCCCGAGGATGAGGATGAGGACGAGGATTCAGATGATGAAGACTCGGATGACGAGGACGAAGATTCAGACGATGACGACGCCGATGATGATGAGTCCGATGACGACGACGAGGATGATGACGACGAGGACGAGCGCTAGAGCGCTTCGATGACGAAGTCGATGCACGCCGTCAAGGCGCGCACGTCGTCAGGGTCAATTGCCGTAAAGGTGGCGACGCGAAGCTGATTGCGACCGAGCTTGCGGTAGGGATCCGTATCGACGATGCCGTTCGCACGCAGTGCTTTAGACACAGCTGAAGCATCTATCGAGTCATCGAAGTCAATGGTCACGACCACTTGCGAACGGTGGTCCGGATTGACGACGAAAGGCGTTGCGAACGGTCGAGATGCCGCCCAATCGTAGAGAACGCCTGAGGACTCGCGCGTGCGACTGTCGGCCCATGCGAGCCCGCCCTGCTCGTTCATCCACTGCACCTGATTTTCCATCAGCAACAGCGTGCCGATGGCCGGGGTGTTGAGTGTCTGTTCGAGTCGACTGTTGTCGACGGCGTTCTTCAAACTCAAGAACTCGGGAATCCAGCGACCACTTGCCGCAATGCGTTCGACGCGTTCGATGGCGGCCGGAGAGAAGAGCCCGAACCAGAGCCCACCGTCAGCAGCAAAGTTCTTTTGCGGTGCGAAATAGTAAACGTCTGTCTCGGCCACATCGAAGTCGATGCCGCCGGCGGCACTCGTCGCGTCGATGACGGTGAGGGCACCGGCGTCTCCATGGACGCGTTGAATCGGGGCCATGACTCCGGTGGACGTCTCATTGTGTGGCCACGCGTAAACGTCAACTCCGGGTGCAACGACGAATTCACTTCGCGAGCCCCCGGGAGCGTCGATGACCATTGGCGCATCGAGGAACGGCGCTGTTGCGGCCGTCGCGAATTTTTGGCCGAACTCACCGAAGACGAGATTCTGGCTTCGCTTTTCGATGAGCGAGAAGGCGGCGGCGTCCCAAAACGCGGTGGAGCCGCCGTTGCCCAGCAGAACCTCATAGCCGTCGGGGAGGCGAAACAAATCAGAGATGCCTTGTCGAACCCGGCCGACGAGGTTCTTCACCGGCGCCTGGCGATGTGAGGTTCCGAGAAGTTCGGCGCCAGCCCCGGCGAGATAGGCCACCTGATCTTCTCGAACTTTGGATGGTCCGCACCCGAATCTTCCATCGCGGGGAAGCATGTTTGCAGGAATCGTAATGTCGGCCATAACAACGAATTCTACTTGCGCCGGTAAATGAGGAATTCCGACTCAGTAATCTGGGTGGAGGCGCATCCACGCCGAAAGCAACATCACAACCGACGCAACCTCGAGCGAAATGCGAACCTCATGACCGATCTCATCGATACGACGGAAATGTATCTGCGCACGATTCTGGAGTTAGAAGAAGAAGGCGTTGTTCCGATGCGTGCCCGAATTTCCGAGCGCCTCGATCACACCGGGCCGACGGTGTCTCAAACCGTTGGCCGAATGGAGCGCGATGGCCTCGTCGTCGTCTCGGATGATCGACGACTTGAGCTGACGGAAGAGGGCCGCCACAAGGCGACCGTCGTGATGCGCAAACACCGCATTGCGGAGCGACTCTTGCGTGACGTCATCGGGCTTGAACTGGAATTCGTGCACGAGGAAGCCTGCCGCTGGGAACACGTCATGAGTGACCACGTGGAGCGCAAGATTCTGGCGATGCTCGAGAATCCAACGGAGTCGCCGTACGGAAACCCAATTCCGGGACTGAGCGCTTTTGGTTTGCAGGATGCACCGCTCTTCGCCGACGGGCTGGTCACAGTTGACACGGTCGCATCCGGGGAGGTGTTGCGGGGCATCCTTCGACGCATCGCCGAGCCGGTGCAGCACACACCCGACGTTCTCAACGCCCTGCTTGACGCCGGGGCCGTTCCCGGTGCCCAACTTTCCGTCGAACGGCACGATGCTCACCTGAGAATCCGGTGCGAAGATTCGGGCGCGACGTTCGAGTTGTCACTAGATATGGGGTCATTCTTGTTCCTAGACCCGCAGATATCGTGATTTTTGTCCCCATTGTGACTCGCGACACGCGCTCTCGAATCTGAACACGGGGGTAACCCCCGGTAACATGGACCACGGTTCGCGACTAACCAATGGTCATGAACCTGATCCCAGAGGCGTTCCAACACCCGCCCCTCTGGGTGAGAAATCGAAGCTCACATGCATCGTGGCGGGGTGAGCAACCTAGCTTGTTGGAGCGCCGGAGAGAAATCTTTTGGCAGATATAGGTAAAAACACCGGTCCGCACGAGTACACGTTGTCTCGGGCAGGACGAAAGCTTTACTCGACGCGCGCAGAGCGTTCTCGTATGCGAAAGAGCACGTCTCGTCGACTCTCCCGCAGCGCCGTTCAGATCGCTGAAGCAACCGTGGCGTCGCTCACCGAGGTCGTCTCGTCGGCCTCAACGACTGCTCGTCACGCGACACCTCGTGACGTGACCCCCCGACCACGCGTGGTGCGTTCGCAAAGCCATCGCCTTGCAAACGTCGGGGTGTCGGCAATCGCTTTTGCAATTGTCGGAACTTTTGCCTTGCCGGCATACGCATTGACCCCGGGCACCCTCGATTCTGAATACGGTCAGGCCCTCGCCGCGCAATCCGTCTACGCACACCAATCGAAGGCTGACGCGTCTCGCCCATCGACCATGACAATTGGTGATGCGCCTGCGGATGAAATTCTTCGGCCCTACTACGACGGGCCGAGCGTGCGTGACTACTTGGAAAACCCGCCTTATCCGAACTTTGACTTGGCACAGGTCTTTGAAGTTGCGAAGCAATACATCGGAACTCCGTATCTGGCCTATGGCGCATCCCCGGCCGGTTTTGACTGCTCGGGCTTCACCCAGTTCGTATATGCGCAATTCGGGGTTCCCCTCGTTCACCTCGCCTCCGCTCAGATGTATGCGGGCACAATCATTTCCGAAGCGGATGCTCAGCCTGGTGACCTCGTCTGGATGCCCGGCCACATCGGGTTCTGGGCGGGTCCCGGCATGATGCTCGACTCTCCCACCGAGGGCAAGAGCATCGGCATTCGTCCGATTTGGTCGAGCTACTACGTGGTCTTCCGCGTCGGCATTTAGTCGACCAGCATTGCTTCACTGACTCCCGGCGCGCCGTTGCCGGGAGTCAGTTCTTTTCGGGGTTACCGTTTGCACAAGAACTTCTGCCAATCCTGCACGCCATGCAGGAAAGCTCCAAGGGGGGTCCATGCAAACTCTGGTCTTGAACGCGGGGTATGAACCGCTCGCGGTCGTTTCGTTCCGGCGCGCGCTGATGCTCGTGTTGAACAACAAAGCGTCCATCATCAAGATTGACCCGGAAAATCCGATACAAACGGTCACAGCGACTTTTGATCGCCCGAGCGTCATCGTCCTGCGCCGCTACGTACGAGTCCCGTATGTGCGGCGCATTCCTGTTTCGCGCCGAGGAATTCTTCGGCGCGATGGGTATCGATGCGCCTACTGCGCAGTCACGGCAACCACCATCGACCACGTCATTCCTCGATCGCGCGGCGGTGAAGATACCTGGGAGAACCTGGTTGCCTGCTGTTTTCGATGCAACAACATCAAGAGTGACCGACTGCTCCGCGAGCTGGGATGGAAGTTGCCGGCGACACCTCGAATGCCGAGCGGCCCCGCATGGTTTGCACTGGGGATTGAGCACAAGCAAGAAGCGTGGATGGACTTCTTAGGCGCAGCTGCCTAGCACCCTGTCTCTGTCTGGTGCCGTATGTATCCATTCAGCCTCGAGTCGGGCGCCTAATCTGCCCATTACGCAAGAAGTGCCTTGAGAATGGATACATTGACCAATAGAGTTAGAGTCAGGTATTCGAATGTGAACGAGAAATAGGGCTATGGCATTCATCAGACTCGCAGGCATAGACGAACTCGAGGGCACTCCTCGTGACGTTGCCGAGTCTGGTCAGGCGCAGTACGGCAAGGTTCTTGAGACCTGGAAAGCCATCATGAACAAGCCAGACATGTTCGCGACCTACCTGCCGTTTTTGCGGACAGTTGCCGGACCAGGCGAGATGGATGCGCAACTGAAGGACGTCTGTGCGCTCTACGTCGGCTACCTCAACCACTGTCACTACACCACGAGTCACCGCGCTACCTCCGCAGCGTCCAAGGGAATTACCGATGACGAAATGCGTCTGGTCGTTCGCGGCGAATGGGATGACCTGCCCGAGAGCTGGCAAGCCGCCCTCGAATTGACTCGTGAGCTGACGCTCAACCCGCAGAACGAAAGCTTCGCTGACATGCCCCAGGCTGCCACCCCGGCGACACTGGCCGGCGCTCAGGAGCACTTCTCCGACGTCGAGTTGTTGGAACTGTGCATGACAATCGCCATGTGGAACGCATTGTCGCGCTTTCACCGCGTGATGGATTTTGACCTAGATATGCCCGACGCACCAGAGGGAGTTAAACCAGAATGAGCACCGCAACACGAGGAACCATGTCGGTCGACTGGGAACAGCGAGTCGATTTCGAACGCCTGCGCGAAGCCCGCCTTGCGAGCCTGAGGGCGAAGCTCGAAGAGTCCGATCTCGGTGCGCTCCTCGCATTCGACTTTGGCAACATTCGCTACATGACCGGTACTCACATCGGCACGTGGGCCATGGACAAGTTGATCCGATTCGCACTCATCACGCGTCACAGCGACCCCATCATTTGGGACTTCGGGTCGGCAGCAAAGCACCACACGCTGTTGAACCCATGGCTCAACCAGACACACATGGAGAACGACGCCGACCCACACGCTCCGCACCACGGTGCCACTCGCCCTCGCGCTGAGCACGGCTCGCGGGCCGGAATCTCGACGCTTCGTGGAGCTTTCCCCCCGGGCGCAGAAATCGCTGAGGGTGTTGCCGCAAAGATCAAGCGCGAGCTCGACAAGTTTGGGGTTGCGAACGAGCCGCTCGGTGTCGACGTGCTCGAGTTGCCCATCCTGTTCGCTCTGCAAAAAGAGGGCATCTCGGTCGTCGACGGTCAGCAGGTTTTCCTCGAAGCCCGCCGCGTAAAGACGACCGACGAGATCACATTGCTCACGACCGCGGCATCGATGGTGGATGCCGCCTACGAGAACCTCTACGAGTTTCTCAAGCCGGGCGTGAAGGAGAACGAAGCTGTCGGGCTTGTGGCCAAAACCCTGTACGACCTCGGATCCGAGTACGTCGAGGGCGTCAACGCCATTTCGGGTGAGCGCTGCTCGCCGCACCCGCACGTGTTCTCCGACCGACTGATTCGTCCGGGCGACCCAGCGTTCTTCGACATTCTGCACAGCTTCAACGGCTACCGCACGTGCTACTACCGCACGTTTGCCGTCGGTTCGGCGAGCCCGGCTCAGGTTGACGCATACAAGCGAGCTCGTGAGTACATGGACCTCGCTATTGCGCTCGTGAAGCCCGGAGCAACGACCGCAGACATTTGCGCCGTGTGGCCAGCCGCTGAGGAGTTCGGCTTCCCCGACGAAGAAGCGGCCTTCGCGCTGCAGTACGGGCACGGCGTCGGTCTCTCGATCTGGGAGAAGCCAATCTTCTCGCGCCTCGTCTCCTTCGAAAACCCAGAGACGCTCGTCGAGGGAATGGTGTTCGCGCTCGAGACCTACTGGCCGTCGGCCGACGGAATCGGCGCTGCCCGCATCGAGGAGGAGGTCGTCGTGACGGCCACCGGTTGCGAGGTCATCACCAAGTTCCCCGCCGAGACCCTCATGGTCGCCGGTGGACAGCGCTACTACTCGGTGGATGGACCGCTCAACAACATCCGCAGCTCACAGTCGCACCTGAACACTCCTGAGGGCCGGGGCGAGACGCTGCCGAAGAAGAAGTAGCTCTCACACGGTAAACGACGAGAACGACCGTCGCCCAGACCTAGTCGAACTGGTGGGCGAAGACTTCTGGGTGACGGTCGAGCTCGATGCGTGTGCGACGGATGTGCCCCCGCAGGAGGTTCTCGGCTTCTTCGCTGTCGCCCCGCTTGATTGCCTCGAGCAGAAGCTCGTGTTCGAGGTGGGTGACCTCGATGCCACCCTCACTGCGCACGAGTTTCATGAACACGCGACGGTAGGGCTGAGTTGTATTCCACAGTCGTTCGATGAGTTCACTCAGGATGTTCGTCTCAACACGCGAGTATGTAATCCAGTGGAACTCACGGTCGAGTCGCATGAACGCTTCGAGGTCGGGAGCCTTTTTCATCTGCTCGACGAGTTCGGTGGCGCGCACGAGATCGTCCGGCGTGAGCGCCGGCACGTTGTAACGCAGAAGGAGCGGTTCGAGGCGCTCGCGAATCTGGTACTGCTCGGAGCATTCGTCTTGCGTGAGGCTCGAAACCCACGCGCCAGAGTTCGACACCATATTGACGAGCCCGTCGGTGACAAGAATGCGCAGGGCTTCGCGAACGGGAATACGGCTCGCCCCGAACTGCTCGGCAAGCTCTTCCTGCCGGATGCGTTCACCGGGCGACAGTTCACCGGTCAGGATCGACTGACGCAGCTCGTCCGCAATGCGCGTGCTGAGCACGGCGTTCGGGGGAGTGTTCGTCATCGACATGAGATTCGTTCTATTCGAGTTCTGGTGTGGTTAGAGCGCCGGATGCGCAGGATGCCACAACTTTACCCCGGCCTCTTTTTCGTAGGCCTTGCCATGCGGAAAGCTCACCAGCTCAAACTGCATACCCCAGGGGCTCAAGAAGTAAACCCAACGCTGACCTTCACTGGCCGAGCTACTCGCAGTGGGTTCGCCCAGGATGCGCAGACCCTTCGATGAGAGATACTCGAGCGCTGCATCCAAGTCATCGACATAGAACGCAATGTGATGACCGCCAACGTCACTGTTCTTCGGCGGTGTTGTGTCTTGACCGGGTGATTCAAACTCGAACACCTCGAAGTTTGGGCCGAATTTGCATCGGTAGAAACGGAGCTCTTTGAGCACGCTTCGCGGGTGAATATTGAGGTGCTCGGCGAACCAGTCGTCGTCTTTGGCCCAGGGGCCGAGTTTGTAGACGAACTCGCACCCAATCGTATTCACGAAGAAGTCGTGAGCCTGCTCGATGTTGGGCACGGTAAAGCCAATGTGTTCGGCGCCACGCAACCCCGGGATTCCTGTGCTCATCAAACCCTCCTCAGTGCCCGAAACCGGGCGGATGTATCCATTATGAACCCATTCTGAGCAAAATTGACGAGAAAACGCGAAAAAAGACTTGGCATTGGATACATTCCTGCAATATGCTCGAGCCACTAGTTTTTGTCCCTGATTTGTCATGACACCGCAACCTAAGGAGCGCTCCTCATGCCTCGCATCACGCCACTGGAACCCGGATCTCCCTGGGTCAAGCTAGAGACGACTGCGGATGACTACAAGGCCGCCGACCCGAAACTGCTGGGCAACATGCTCGCACAGATGCACCTCGTTCGAGCTTTTGAAGAAGCCGTGCTCGAACTTGCGGGTGAAGGACTCGTTCACGGGCCCGCACACTCCAGCATCGGTCAAGAGGGGGGTGCTGTCGGTTCGACGGTTGCATTGCGCCCGACGGATGCCGTCAACGGCACGCACCGCGGACACCACCAGTTCCTCGGCAAGGCGCTCGCGTTCACGAACCCCAAAGGCATGGACCTCAAGAAGCTCGTTAACGGGGATACGCAAAACATGCTCCTGCGCACCCTCGCGGAGATTTTGGGCCTGGCTCAAGGGTTCTCTGGTGGTCGCGGTGGTTCCATGCACTTGCAGTGGCTCGACGCTGGCGCACTCGGAACCAACGCAATCGTCGGTGGAGGAGTCCCCCTCGCTGCCGGGAACGCGTGGTCACAGAAGCACGCGAAGACCACGGATATTTCCGTCACCTACTTCGGTGACGGAGCCACGAACATTGGATCCGTGCTCGAGACGATGAACCTCGCGGCGGCCTGGGATCTGCCGCTGTGCTTCTTTATCGAAAACAACATGTACGCCGTATCGACACACGTCAGCGAAGTAACGAACGAGACGCGCCTGTCAGCTCGCGCGCTGGGCTTCAACTTTCCGTCGTGGCAGGTTGACGGCATGGATCCTCTCGCCGTGCACCTCGCGATGGAGCAGGCGGGCGAATACATGCGTTCGGGCAAGGGGCCAGCTCTGGTCGAAGCCGATGTCTACCGCTTCTTCCACCAGAACGGCCCATACCCCGGAAGTGCTTTCGGATACCGTCCGAAAGACGAAGAGGCCGAATGGATTGCCCGCGACCCCCTCACTCGCGTTGCCACCGAGATGAAGAAGCTCAAGCTCATCGATGACAAGGGGATTGAGGCGATCCGCACTCAGTCGCAGGAGGCGATGAAAAAGGCTGTTGCTGAACTTGTGGAGCAAGACCCCGAGGGCAAGCCGGGTGTTCGTCGAATCAAACCGGCGCTCTGGCCAGATCCTGGGTTCGTTGACGTGGGCATTCGCGGAGATGCGAGCGAACTCGCATCCGCCACCACGCTCGAAGAAGCGACCTACACCGGCGAAACACAGAACGTGAAGTTCATCGACGCAGTGGCTGCGGTCATGGACCGCCGAATGGAGACGAGCGACAAGATCGTCGTCATGGGTGAGGACATTCACCGTCTCAAGGGCGGAACGAACGGCGCAACGAAGGGGCTCAAGGACAAGTTCCCGGATCGCGTGCTCGGCACCCCGATTTCAGAGAACGCGTTCGCCGGCCTCGGTTGCGGAATTGCGACGGATGGTCGATTCCGACCCGTTGTCGAGTTCATGTACCCCGACTTCATGTGGGTGGCCGCCGACCAGGTGTTCAACCAGATCGGCAAGGCACGCCACATGTTCGGTGGCCAGCACGGCGTTCCGCTCGTGCTGCGCTCGAAAGTTGCCATGGGCTCGGGCTATGGCTCACAGCACCTCATGGACCCGGCCGGAATCATGGTGACCAACCCTGGTTGGCGCGTAGTTGCCGCGTCGACCCCCTTCGACTACATCGGACTCATGAACGCCGCCCTCGCCCTCGAAGACCCGGTATTCGTCATTGAACACATCGACCTCTACGCCGAGTCGGGCAACATTCCGACGAGTGACCTCGACTACCAGATCGAACTCGGCAAGGCCGCGATTCGTCGCGCCGGCAAAGACGTCACCGTTCTGACGTACCTGTCGATGGTGAAGCACTCACTTGAGGCAGTGGAACAGACCGGCATCGACGCGGAGGTCATCGACCTTCGCTGGTTGGATCGCGCATCCATCGACTGGACCACCATTGGTGAGAGCGTCAAGAAAACCAATGCGGTGCTCATCGTTGAACAGGGTGCCAAGGGAACCTCCTATGGCGGCTGGCTTGCTGACGAGATTCAGCGCCGCTTCTTCGACTACCTTGACCAGCCGATTGAGCGCGTGACCGGCGGGGAAGCTGCACCAAGCATTTCGAAGGTGCTGGAGCGAGCAGCCATCGCACGCACCGAGGAAGTCGTTGCAGGCTTGAAGCGCGTCGCCGCAAACTTCGGGGGAGGCAAGTAATGGCTACCGTCGTTCGCATGCCGAGTGTGCTGGCCGGCGCCAGTGAAGCCGCGATTCAGAAGTGGCTCGTCAAGCCCGGTGACACCATCAAGGTTGGTGACCCTTTTGCTGAGCTCGAGACCGAGAAGGCCGTTGTCGAGTACAACTCTGAGGTCGAAGGCACCATCGGTCGTCTCGTTATTGCCGAGGGCGGCTCGGGTGAAATCGGCGCCCCAATTGCTGTGTTGATTGCAGCTGGTGAGACGGATGCCGACATCGACGCTGCTCTCGGAGGCGAAGCACCGGCTGCTCCGGCCGCGGCGCCTGTCGCCGAGGCTGCGCCTGCAGCCGCAGCAGCTCCCGCGCCTGTCGTCGACCAAACTGGCGGTCGCGCCTTTGCGTCGCCTCTGGCCCGCAAGATGGCGCGCGAGCGAAATCTGAGTCTCGCATCCGTGGTAGGTACTGGCCCCGGCGGACGCATCGTTCGGCGCGACCTCGAGTCCCTGCCCGCAGGTGGAGCAGCTGCGCCCGCGCCTGTCGCATCCGCTGCTGTGGCTCCGGCCGCCGGCAACACCGAGATTCCGCTCACGGGCATGCGCAAGGCCATCGCGCGTCGTCTGACTGAGAGCAAGTCGACGGTCCCGCACTTCTACCTCACGACCGAATGCAAAGTGGATGCCCTGCTCGCAATGCGCGAACAGATCAACGCTGTGTCGACCGTTCGCGTCTCGGTAAACGATCTCGTGGTGAAGGCCGTGGCTGCCGCGTTCATCGACGTACCTGACGCCAACGTCACGTGGGGCGAGACGGCACTCATCAAGCACGGTTCGGTCGATATCTCGATTGCCGTGTCTACCGAGGGCGGACTCGTCACGCCGGTCGTGCGAAACGTCACGGCGAAGTCGGTCACGGCTGTGTCAGAAGAGATCAAGGACCTCGCGTCGCGCGCGCAAGACAAGCGTCTGCGTCAAGACGAGCTGGAGGGCGGCTCGTTCTCTATCTCGAATCTCGGCATGTACGGCACGCTCGAGTTCGCGGCGATTCTGAACCCACCCCAGTCGGGAATCCTCGCCGTCGGCGCTGCCGTCGATCAACCGATTGTGGTGGATGGTCAACTCACGGTCGGCAAGGTCATGCGTTGCACGCTCTCGGCCGACCACCGTGCCGTGGACGGCGCGCTGGCCGCCCAGTGGCTCGCCGCGTTCACCAAGCGCATCGAGAACCCGGTGACACTGCTCATCTAGTTGCGTGAGAGGAGAGTTGACCGCGCCGTAAACTTGGAGCCCTAGCCTCTGTAGCTCAATGGAAGAGCAGTTCCGTCCTAAGGAAAGGGTTGGGGGTTCGAGTCCCTCCAGGGGCACGAGTCGACACGTGCTCGCGCGATGTTGGCAAATCGAGGGGAATCAGAATGACCGACGACGTAGATTCCGAGCGCACGTTCCTCGACAAGTACGAGGAAGAGGCCGCCAAGATTGGCCGATTCAACCTCGCCATTTTCGGCAAGACCGGCACGGGCAAGTCGACTCTGATCAACGCCGTGTTCGGCGAAGAAGTTGCTCCCACGGGAATCGGCGAACCCGTCACGCGCACCAACCACCTGTACCTGCATCGGGCGGGCTTCTTCGGGCTGATCGATACTCGCGGCCTCGAAATCGGCACCGGCACCGACCAGATCATTGCGGAGCTCGGCGCCTACTTGACGGAGATGCGCACCAAGCCGCTTGCCGAGCAGGTGCACGTCGCGTGGTACTGCGTGCGCGCATCCGACCGCCGTTTTGAAGATACCGAGGCCGAGTTCATCCGCCGACTGCACAGCCTCGACTTGCCGGTAGTTGTCGTGTTGACCCAGGTTCCCTCACGCGATGGCCTATTCCACGAGGATGCGCACGCGCTCGCCGACCACATCGCCTCCCTTGATCTACCCATCTACAGCGGTCGCCCGCTGCTTGTCATGGCGAAGGGAGACGACTTCACCCAACAAGCCGAACACGGGCTGAAGGATCTTCTCGATGCCACCTTTCGCGTCGCTCCGGAGGGAGTGACCAACGCACTCAACGCAGCTCAGAAAATCGATGTCGCACGCAAATGGAAATCGGCGCAAAAAGCGATCGCTGTTGCCACCACAGGAGCAGGCGTCGTCGGAGCCATCCCGATTCCCGTGGCAGATGCAATCTTGCTCGTTCCCACGCAATTGGCGTTGATGGCCAAAATCTCGGCCATCTATGGAATCCCGAAAGAGACGGCGGGTATGTCTGCTGTCGTCGCGACCTCGGTGGCGACTGCTGCGGGGCGAGGCGCTGTGACGGGTCTGCTGAAGCTCATCCCCGGTGCCGGATGGGTCATCGGCGGAGCAATCAGTGCGGCAACGGCAGCCAGCCTGACGGCGGCGATGGGTTACGCATGGGCCACTGTGTGCGGTCAGTTGAGCCAGGGCAAACTCGCCGGCGCTGACGGTGCGCTCGATCGCAAGGCAATGAAAAAGTTGTTCGAGAACGAGATTTTGTCGTGGGTCAAGAAGCTCGGGTCAAAGAAAGATTCCGCTGCGATCGAGACTCCGACTAGTTGACTGAATCTTGATGTACATGAAGTACTCGATAAATGTACACTTGAGCCATGTCCAGCTTTAGTGTCGCCGACGCGCGCAGCAATTTGTCTGACGTGATTGATCAGTCTCAAGAGGAAGCCGTCTTCATTGAGCGCCGTGGAAAACTCGCTGCCGTAGTGGTGAGTCCAGAGCAGTATGCGCGAATGATTGACGCGCTCGAGGAACAAGAAGACGTTATTGCGTTTGATGAAGCCATGGCTGAGGAAGGACCGAATATCCCCTGGTCTCAAGCAAAATCTGACCTGGGCTGGCAGTGACCTATCGAATTGAGATTCGACCAGCTGCGCTTCGTGCACTGAAGCAAATAGACCGCAAAGACCAACCACGACTTCATGGCGTTATCGCGCTCCTCGGCGAAGATCCTCGCCCACCGAGTTCGCGACAGCTCAAGGGTCGACCCGGCTTTCGCGTTCGTGTCGGGGCTTACCGAATCATCTACACAATCGACGACGGCGTGCTCGTCGTTATTGTCGTCACGATTGGGCATCGTCGAGACGTTTATGGCAAATGAGACCGCGGGTCCGTCACAATATGCCCACAGCCAACAGGCGTATGGTGAGGGCGAGCGTTCGAATTTCTGACTCGAGCGCGACGAACTTCGAACGAAGAGACGGTCATGCGCAAAACATCCAACATCGGTTCTGACATTCGCGGAGCAGTCGAGAATCTTCGCGATGCTGTGATGTCGAGCGACTTCGGCCGGTGGACGTCGAAGGTCACGAACGATCTTGCACACCGCGACATCCGTGACGAGATATTGACCGCGATGGGCGACAAGCCACTGAACGGTCACGAGATCATGCAGGCCATCAGCGCGAATAATGACGGCTGGATGCCCTCCGCCAGCCACGTCTATCCCATGCTCACACTGCTCACCGACGAAGGCCTGCTCACCGCCAAAGTAAAGGGCGAGCGCACGGTCTACGCACTCACCGATGCCGGACGCGAGGCGGCCACCGCAGCAGCTTCTGTCGCTGGCGCGGCTGACGAGCAATCGACGTCAGCGCGATCGAGTCGCACGAACTTCATGCGCGACTGGAAGATGCCGAGCTGGGATGACGCCACCGGCGCTATGCCCAAAGCGAGTGTCAAACTCGCGCAAGCCGCCGCGCAGGTCGCACAGACCGGCACGCGCGAGCAGAAAGAGCGTGCCGCCGCGCTGCTCGATGAGACGCGCCGCAAGCTGTACGCGATGCTCGCCGAGGACTAAGCCGGTGGCCCCGGAGTCTGACAGTGTGAAGATCACCGCGGCGGTCGGAGCTTCCAACCCGCGGAACATTCGAGCACTTCGTGCCCGTTATCGTCGAATCACTCGATTCGCCTCGTTGGCACTTGCGCAGTCGTGGTGGTTCGAACTTGTTTTGCCACAACTGGGGCTTCGCAAGCTGGCTGCGCGCGGGCGCATCCGTCGAATTCAGAAGCTCGCGAGACGATTTCATGATCTGGCAGCCGACCTCGGCGGTTTGATGATTAAGGTCGGTCAGTTCTTGTCATCGCGCCTCGACATCTTGCCGGTCGAGATCACACGTGAACTTGAAGGACTGCAAGACGAGGTTGAGCCGGAGCTGTTCTCGAGCATCGTCGCGCAGATCGAGCGCGAGTTGGGTTTGTCGGTGTCGACTGCTTTCGCATCGTTGGACGAAGAGCCGATTGCGGCTGCATCGCTCGGACAGGCGCACCGCGCCCGACTCTCACCAGGCATCGCTGCCGAAGTCGGTTTCACCGATGTGGTTGTCAAAGTTCTCCGACCCGGCATCGAAGAGATTGTCGCAGTGGACCTCGTCGCACTGCGCAGGGTGGGAAAGTGGCTCTCCCGCGTCAAACTTGTCTCGCGCCGGGCCGATGCCCCCGCGCTGGTCGAAGAGTTCGCGACGACGAGTCTCGAAGAAGTGGACTACCTGAACGAGGCCATCAACGTCGAGCGATTTGCGGCAATCTTCGCCGACGATCCGCGCATCGCAACACCGGACGTCGTATGGGAGCGCAGCGCTCGCCGTGTGCTCACGCTCAGTGACGTGACTGCGATCAAGATCAACGACGTGTCTGCCCTGCTCGCTGCCGGGCTCGACCCGAACGCAGTGGCTGCCGAACTTGCCCGAGCCACTTTCCAACAGATTTTCGTTGCTGGCTTCTTTCACGCCGACCCGCATCCGGGCAACATCTTCGTCACGCCGGGTGCCGCAGACTCGGACATCGACTTCACGCTGACCTACATCGACTTCGGCATGATGGGCGAAATCAGCACCGAGCTTCGCGACGGTCTTCAGCAGTTCATTTTTGCGGTTGTTGCACGCGATGCCCGCGCGTGGGTTCTTGCTACCCAACGTCTCGGCGTGCTGTTGCCGTCGGCCGACACCGTTGAACTTGAGCGTGCGGTCACGGCCCTGTTTGACCGGTTCGGTGGCATGGGCGTTGCCGAGCTCACCCAGACCGATCCTCGAGAACTTGCTGCCTTCGCGATGCAGTTCAGCGAACTCGTGCGCACGCTGCCGTTCCAGCTGCCCGAAAGCTATCTGTTGCTCATCCGCACGGTTTCTTTGATTAGTGGTGTGACCAGCGCACTGAACCGCGACTTCAACATGTGGGATGCCATCGACCCGTTCGCGCGCACCCTGCTCAACGGCGGTGCGACGAGCACCGTGCGCAGTCTCGGCCGAGAGGCCATCGCGATTGCTTCAGCGCTCGCACGTTTGCCCCAGCGACTGGATGCACTCGCCACACGTATCGACCGTGGCGAGTTGTCGGTGCGCAACCCAGAAGTCGAGCAACGCCTGCGCGTACTCGACGCGAGTGTTCGCCGCGCGAGTTCGGCGATTCTCTTTGCCGCGTTGCTCATTGCCGGAATCCTTGTTCGCCCAAGCGACGACGTGTTCGGTTGGGTTTTGCTCGGCGCTTCTGTGTTGCCGTTGATTCACGCCATCAATCCGTGGCGGTTTCGCTAGCCTGAGCCCATGCCCCGCGTCGCACAGAACAAGAATGGCCACGAGCCGAAGGTCTGCGAGCGTTGCGGCCGCCCGTTTGAATGGCGCAAGAAGTGGGAGCGCGACTGGGCGAACGTGAAGTACTGTTCGGACAGGTGCCGCGCTGGTGGTTGAACGCATTCTGTATGTGCCCTTCGATCACCTGAGTTTCGATCACGGTGTAATGCGTTCGGCCAATCCGGATACCGACGTTGTCGTATTGGTTGAGAGCGAGCGGATGCTCACCGGCCGGCCCTGGCACACAGAACGGCTGTTGTTCCTCGTGTCGTCAGCGCGCCACTTTGCCGCCGAGGCTCAAGTCCGCGGGTTCACCGTGCGCTACCTGCGCGCTGCCACAACCATCGACGGGCTCCAACTCGCGCGAACAGAATTCGGCGAGGTTCCCATCGCCTGCGCCCAGCCGTCGTCTTTTCGTCAGTACTCGGCGCTCGCCGAGTTCGGCGTCGAGTTCGTCGAGAACGATCTGTTTCTCACCTCGCGCGAGCACTTTCAGCTTTGGGCTGCGCGCCAGAAAACCTTCGTCATGGAGAACTTCTATCGTGCGCAGCGCGTGCGGTTGGGCATCCTCGTCGATGACGATGGCAAACCCGAGGCAGGCCGCTGGAACTTCGACGCTGAGAATCGGCTTCCGCCTCCGAAGAATTACGACTGGCCGCCATATCTCGAACACAATCGCGATGAGATCGATGAAGAGGTTGCCGAACAGCTCGGACACACACTCACGACGACGTGGGCGACGACTCGAGCCGGCGCGCTCGCGCAACTGAGTCACTTCATCGAACACAATCTCGCCGGCTTCGGTCCCTACGAAGATGCGATTTCGTCCGAGAGCTGGGCGCTCCATCACAGTCTCTTGAGCC
>JBFYOK010000121.1:0-6680 GCA_041303845.1 Microbacteriaceae bacterium
CGGTCCGAAACGACCATCCTTCGCCGCAACGAGTTTGCCGTTTTCGGGGTTGACGCCCAGGATGCGATCGCCCGCGACGGGCGCATCAATGAGTTCTTGCGCGCGCTCGGGCGTGAGTTCATCCGGAGGCATGCCGTCGGGCAGATATACCTTGCGCTTCTCGTCGGGACCCGCCTCGGGGTCATCCACTTCGATGTAGGCGTTCGTTGGCCAGATACGCACCACAACATCGTCAGATACCGAGAACGAGTTGAGCGACTGCTTGTCGATGTCACCCAGATTTGCCGCCGACTCCTTGAGTCCGGCGTGCTTATCAACGCCAAAGTAGAAGCGACGCAACCATTCGCGCCAGTCGGCATCTCCGTTGGCGATTTGGTCGAGGTCGTTCTCCATCTCAGACGTGAACTCGTAACTCACGAGGTCTGAGAAGCTCTGCTCCATCAGGCGTGTGACAGAGAATGCAATCCACGTGGGAACGAGCGCTTGGCCCTTCATCACCGCATACCCGCGGTCGAGAATTGTGGCGATGGTCGCCGAGTAGGTTGAGGGGCGTCCGATGCCGATTTCTTCCATCTTCTTGACGAGCGTGGCTTCTGTGTAGCGCGGTGGCGGCACGGTCGTGTGGCCCTTGGCTTCCACTTCAGCCAGCACAAGCTTCTGACCTTCGGACATCACGGGCAGCTTGGAGTCTTCTTGCTGGTCTTGAGCGTTGCGATCTTCGTCCGTGGTCTCGTCGTAAGCGTTCAGGAACCCGCGGAACGTGATGACGGTTCCGGATGCCGTGAACTCGGCCTTCGGTTGACCGCTAGCTTCGGCGGCGATGGTGACGGTTGCCGTCTGCCCGCGAGCATCGGCCATCTGTGATGCAACCGTGCGCTTCCAGATGAGGTCGTAGAGGCGAAGTTCTTCACCGCGAAGAACACTCGAGAGTTCATCCGGAGTTCGGAAGACCTCGCCCGCGGGGCGAATGGCCTCGTGTGCCTCTTGGGCGGTCTTGCTCTTGCCCGAATAAATGCGTGGCTTTTCCGGAACCTGATCTGCACCGTAAAGCTTGATCGCTTGGTCGCGGGCAGCGTTCATCGCCTGAGACGACAGGCTCGGCGAATCGGTTCGCATATACGTGATGTAGCCGTTTTCGTATAGGCGCTGCGCCACGCTCATCGTCTGACGTGCTGAGAACTTCAGCTTCTTGACCGCTTCTTGCTGCAGGGTCGACGTGGTGAAGGGGGCGAACGGGCGACGCGTGTACGGCTTGGTCTCAAGCGACGAAACCGTAATCGTCGTGGATGAGTCGCGCATGGCCTCGGCCAACGCCTGCGCCTCGCTCTCGGCGAGCACCCGAGACGACGACTTCAGGGACCCATTGTCGGCGAAGTCGTTTCCGGTGGCGAGCTTGTCGCCGCCGAGTCGAACGAGTTTTGCCTGGAACTGGTTCGAGGCCGATGCATCCGTGCCCACTGTCGCGAGCAGGTCCCAGTAGTCGGCAGACACAAACGCCATGCGCTCGCGCTCCCGATCAACGAGGAGCCGGGTTGCCGGCGATTGCACGCGGCCCGCGGACAGACCGCGCCCGACCATACGCCACATCACAGGAGAAATTTCGAAGCCGTAGAGACGATCGAGAATACGTCGGGTCTCTTGAGCATCCACTAAGAAACGATCGATTTCACGCGTGTTGTCTCGGGCCTTTTCGATCGCATCTTTGGTGATTTCGTGAAAGACCATGCGGCGCACGGGAACTTTAGGCTTGAGTACTTCAAGCAAATGCCACGCGATTGCTTCGCCTTCGCGGTCCTCATCAGTTGCGAGGTAAAGCTCGTCGGCCTCTTTGAGCGCGCGCTTGAGATCGGCGACCGTTCGTTTGCTGTTTTCGGATACCGCGTAATACGGCGTGAATCCATTCTCGACATCCACAGCGAACTGCCCAAAGGGGCCCTTTTTCATCTCTGCGGGCAGGTCTTTCGGCGTCGGTATATCGCGAATGTGACCGACGGATGCCAACACTTCATAGTCGGGTCCGAGGTACTTGCCAATGGTCTTGGCTTTGGCTGGGGACTCGACGATGACGAGTTTTTTCGATGCAGGCACGCATGTCCTCCGGTTCGGGTTGCAACGAGGTCACCATACAACGGTTTTTACCGCGCATAGCAAATCCGCGTTTTTTCGAGGGTGAGAGTCGTCACCTATATATAGGCAGAAATCGGAACAGGGAACACTCAGCCATCGGGGGCTCCAGCCCGCGACTTCACGCCAAATTCGAGTGGCCCATAGGTGAGCGTTCCCGAAACATATGCATCACCTCCGACAGTCACACACCGCCAAACGGATGCGCGCACCGATTCCACGGTCAGACTCGCAATGTCACACGGCTCACCCGCTGTGACTCCGTTCAGAGCATCCGCCGCAGCGAGTGCCGCTTGGTCGCTCACCGTCTGGGCCCGATCGTGCACCACCAGCAACCCGACGACGGGCAACATCAGTCCCATCGCGCACACGAGCGACCCCATGAGCGCGAGGGAGAGCACACTCCCCGCGCCGGTCTCGTCGCGCATCACAGCACCCGGCGAGCGCACGCGTGTCCGACCGCCGAAGCATGAATCCACTCAAGGGGTGCAGATGCGTTGCGCGTCAGCGTGACGCACACCTCCGCGCCCTCGAACCCGACGCGCGTCGAAATGCCCGGTCGCGCGTCGACGGCCACACGCAGCGACTCTTCTGAATCACCACCTATCGCAATTGCGCGCGCTGCCCATCCCGCGGCACTCGTGAGCCACGCCTGGTCGCCCGCAAGAGTGACCGCGCCGAGTGCAACGCCGAGCACGACCAACACGGCGGGGAGTGTGACGGCGAGTTCCGCAGACACACTCCCCTGCTCGCGTCTCACGAGCTACCCGCCGAAGGTGAGTGCGCCGGTGATGAGGTTGGTGAGTATCTGTTGAACTGCGCCTCCCTTGAGGATTCCCACCAAGAGACCCGCGAGCCCGACCGCTGCCATCGTCGCAATTGCGTATTCGGCCGTAGCGGCGCCCTCGACATCACGCCAAAACGACGTCCAGTTGTTTCGCTTCATTGACTTTCCTTTCGTGTTCGTCTGCACACCTTGGCTTCTCAATCGAGCTGGTCGGTTCGAGTGTGCAGTCGTTGGACACATCTCGTGCGCGCGTTCGATGTGCACGACTAGTGACCGCGGCTCCGGGTCACACATACCTACGTCGCGCCACCCCATTTCAACCCGGTTGAGCCAATCAGTTGCACGACGATGGGCACGACCGAGAGCAAAAGGAACGCGGGCAGAACGCATGCGCCGAGCGGCACGAGAAGTCGTTCTGACAACTCCTGTGCGCGGGATCGAACGCGCGCCATTTCACGGGCCCGATCGAGTCGCGCGCTCACCAGCACGACATCGGCCAGCGGGATGCCCCACGCGCTCGCGAGCTGAAGCTCTCGGTCACCAACCGGTGCGAACCGAGGCAATCCGGCCTTGTCGCACGCACTGTCGAGCGCGTCACTGGCGGTGCGCATCCCGATGCCCGACCGCAAGGCGGCACTGGTCACCAGCGGAACGACGCCAAGCGGAACATCGCGCAAGTGCACTCCCGCGATGAGACGACGGCTCCACCACAACGCCAGCCCCAAAAGCCCGGCTCCACCAGATAGGCATATCCAACCCAATGCTGTGCTGAGCAGAAACTCGATCGCATTCAGGCCCAGTGCGGCCGCCAGCAAAATTCCCACGGCAGGCATGGTCAACATGATTCGGCTTGCGAATCTTGGTCCGGCAACAGCTGTCTCCACGTCTTGTTCAATGCGACCGAAATCGCGGAACGCCTCACCGAAGCCTTCACAAACATGGACTACGGGGGCACCGAGGTCCACACAGACTTGCCACGCGATTGCAAACGCGCGGCCCGAGTCACATTCGAGCTCGTCGTGCCCGACCCGCTCCCGGACCGTCTGCCACGCCACCCGCGCGGGTAACCCGGCTGTGACGAACGCCGCAAGCTCGGCGCACGTGGCGGTGAGTGCATCCCAGTCGGGTCTCGACGGCTTTGCCGGTGCAAACCTGTGCAACGTCAATGCGATGTCACCACGCACAAGCGCCCGTCACCTCCAATGGCCAACGTCGCATGGCCCACCAGGCGTCGACTGCGTTCGCTGCGCTCGAGAAAGTAGATGTCGTCAAAGGCGCCCACCGCCTGCGATGCCAGATGCGCCGGTTGCATGCCGGCCAAAGCGCCAAGTGCCTCTAGGCGAGCGGGCACGCGATCGAGCGAGCCTGCATGAAGCGTCGACCCGCCTGGGTGACCGGAATTATGCGCGAGCATGACGTCAAGAATTTCGGCGCCGCGCATCTCGCCAACGACGATTCGGTCGGGTCGCATTCGCAGCGATTGGCGCACCAATTCGCCCAAACCGATTTCGCCAGCGCCCTCGATGTTTGCTTGTCTGCTCTGCAACGAAACGACGTGTGGATGTGCGACGCGCAGCTCCGCGACATCCTCAACGGTCACGATGCGCAGGTTGTCTGGCAGCGACGCGACAATTGCCGCCGCAAGTGTCGACTTGCCCGTGCCGGTCGCGCCGGCGATGAGAAAGCTGCGCCCGGCTCGAGCGCGGGCCTCAACGTCTGCACGGGAGCTATCGGTGAGCAGGCCCAAGGTGACAAGGTCCTCAAGTCGCGGAGGCGCATCCATCGGCACCCGAACAGAAATACTGGTTCCCTCGCAACTCGCCGGCGGAACCATGGCGTGCACTCGCAAACCACCCTCGAGTCTCACGTCGGCGAAGGGTGTCGCAACGTCGAGGTGGCGTCCGCCCCGATCAATCAATTCGACGGCGAGCGCGCGGTGATCGCTTTCGAAGAATGGCCAGTCCGAAACTCGCTCGAAACCGGACCCTCGATCGAGCCATGCCCCGTGAGGACCAATGACGACGTCGGTAACGCCGGTGCGGTTGATGAGGTCTTCAAGGAGTTCGGCGATCTCGCGCATCGACACAGAATGCCGAAGACGCCGGCGTGTGCTGGCAATCGAGCACACGCTCGTGGACAAGTAAAAAGGCGGCACAAGTTGGGGGGAACTGTGCCGCCTGTCACACGAAGTTGGGGGCAACTCACGTATGAGGACCGGAGTTTTACGTCTCGGTGCGCAGACAGTTTATGGGGGCGATTTCGCACAGTCTCGGTAGATTGGGGCTGACGCGCGTAACACTCGGGTACTCAAGACCCAATGGGTACTCATTCCGGGGTAAACCCCCTTGAGAATTAAGGTTGTTAAAGCGCGTCGCTCACGTTTGTCGTTTCAAGGAAGCAACGCACATGTCGAACAACATTCACAATCTGATGAACGAGGATCGCCGTTTTCCTCCACCAGCGGACTTCGCTGCGCACGCTGTTGCCCAGCCGGGCATCTACGCCGACGCGGCGGGTGACCGTCTCGGTTTCTGGAAACACCAGGCCGAGAATCTGCTGTCATGGGAGACTCCGTTCACGCGCGTGCTCGACTGGACTGACGCACCCTTTGCTCGATGGTTTGACGACGGCGCACTTAACGTGGCCTACAACTGTCTCGATCGACACGTCGAACGTGGTTTCGGCGACAGAGTCGCATTCCACTTCGAGGGTGAACCCGGTGACAGCTGTGACGTCACGTATGCCGAACTCACCGAAGACGTGAAGCGCATGGCGAACGCGCTCACCGACCTGGGTGTGCACGCAGGCGATCGCGTCGCAATTTATATGCCGCACATCCCCGAAGCGGCGGCCGCGATGCTGGCGTGTGCCCGAATTGGCGCCCCCCATTCGGTTGTCTTCGGGGGATTTTCTGCCGAGAGTCTGCGCAGTCGAATCGACGACGCACAAGCCACGGTGGTCATTACCGCCGATGGTGGAAACCGCAAGGGCAAAGTGTTGCCGTTGAAGCCCGTGGTGGATGCCGCACTCGCCGCGAGCGACACTTCACCCGCCCAGTCCACCGTGCGTCACGTGGTCGTCGTCAAGCGATGTGGCAACGACATCGACTGGCACGAGGGCCGCGACCACTGGTGGCACGACCTGCGAAACAGCGCCAGCCCCGAGCACACCGCGAAAGCGTTTCCCGCGGAGCATCCTCTCTTCATTCTTTACACGAGTGGCACCACGGGTAAGCCAAAGGGAATCCTGCACACAACCGGCGGATACCTCACTCAAGCCGCATTCACGCACCGCAATATCTTCGACCTTCGGCCAGAAGCAGACGTTTACTGGTGCACCGCCGACGTTGGTTGGATAACCGGGCACACGTATGTTGTCTACGGTCCGCTCGTTAATGGCGCGACGAGCGTGATGTACGAGGGGACCCCCGACACTCCGCATCCCGGACGCTGGTGGGAGATTGTGCAGACGCGCCACGTAACGCAGCTCTATACGGCCCCAACCGCGATTCGCACATTCATGAAGCTCGGGCGACAGATTCCTCAAGCGTTCGACTTGTCGAGCATCCGCTTGCTCGGATCAGTCGGTGAGCCGATCAACCCCGAAGCATGGATCTGGTACCACGAGGTCATCGGTGGTGGACGGGCACCCATCGTCGATACATGGTGGCAGACCGAAACCGGAGCCATCATGATTTCTGCGCTGCCGGGCATCACCACATTGAAACCGGGCAGTGCGCAGAGTCCGATCCCAGGAATCGACATTGCCA
>JBFYOK010000122.1:0-2947 GCA_041303845.1 Microbacteriaceae bacterium
AACGAGCAGCATGGATGCGACGGAGGGCACCACCGCCCACCAGAGCACCGCGCGAAGGTTGTCGTCGAAAAGGGCAAGGAGCATCAGCGCGAGAATTGGCCCGACAACCGCGCCGGCGGTATCCATCGAGCGGTGGAACCCGATGATGCGGCCGCGCGCGCGTGGTTCGGTATCGCGCACGAGAATGGCATCGCGCGGGGCAGAGCGCAGACCCTTGCCGAACCGGTCGACCACTCGGCCGGCGAGCACGACCGGCCAGGTAAGTGCGGTGGCAATGATGAGTGAGCCGGTGGCTGCGCCGGCGTATCCGGAAAAGACCATCAGCTTGCGTGGCAGGAATTTGTTGAGCTTGTCGCTGATCAGCTTGATGAACGCCATCGTGCCTTCGGCGGCACCCTCGATGATTCCGATGACGGCTGCCGGTGCGCCGAGCACGGTATTGAGAAAGACCGGCATGAGCGGGTAGAGCATCTCGCCCGCTGCGTCTTGCAGGAGCGAGACCCACGAGAGGGTCCAGACATTGCGGGAGAGCCAGGCTGGTGAGCGGCGTTTGGTTCGCTTGCGTCTTTGACTCACGCGTCAAGCCTAGGTTGTGCGCCGACAACGAGAAATTGCATACGCGTGTGCAATAATCGATGCGTCCGATATTTGGCTTTTTTGGAGGTCCACACATGGCTCGCGCTAAGACCGTTGGTTTCGCACTCCCCGAAGAAATGCTGGCCGATCTTGACATCGTGGTGACGGAATTCGCTGGCGGAAACCGCTCCGAATTTCTCCGTATTGCAGTTCGTCATTACCGTGCGCAGATGATGGCAAACCGAATGGCCGCCCTCCGTGCAGAAGCCAAAGCACAGATGGGTGGAAAGTCGTATAGTGCCGACGAAGTTCGCGAGTTGGTTGCTCGACTCAAGAGCGACTAGCGAATCTAGTTGACCGGGAGAGTCTGTGCGCGTTGTCTTTGACATCCATATCTTCGTTCTCAACCTGATAAACCCGAACGCGACGTGGCCCGAGATTGAGCCACTCCCACCGACATCGGAAAGCGCAGCAGCCGACTGCATCTCACTCGCATTCGATGCGCTCGATGTACAGCTGTACTTGTCGCCGCACATCCTGCGCAACACGTCTCGAATTCTCAAAGGGCGCGGCCTCGACGACAACATTGTCGACGCGTATATCGAGGCGCTCGTCGACATCGTCGACATCTCGGGCGGTGCCGTGGTCGATCCATTCCCCCTCGACCGTGGCGTTCGCGACCATGAAGACAACCGAATTCTAGATCTCGTGCTCGCAGTCGACGCCGACATTCTTGTCTCAGATGACAGCGATCTCACGAGTCTCAGCCCATGGAACGGCCGACCGGTTCTTCGACCCTACGAGTTTGTCAACCGGGTCTTGCAGAGTCGTCGAATCCGAGGCTAGTCGCGAATGACCGCACCGAAGCGCGTCGCCGCCAGCGCAACGCCGGCCTCTTTCGCCGCCGTAGCCTCAGCCTGCGTGAGCGTGCGGTCAGCCGCACGGAACCGAAGCGCATAGGTCATCGACTTGGTGCCTGCGGGCACATTGTCACCCGCATAGATGTCGACCAGTCGGGCGTGCTCGAGCAGGTCGCCAGCGCCTTCGATGAGCGCGGCCAGCAAGTCGGCGGATGCAACACCGGCGTCAACGACCAACGACACGTCTTGCGTTGCCGCGGGCATCACGGGTACTTCCGAAGCCGTCACCGGATTCCCCGCTACCGAGCTGATCGCATCGAGATCCAGCTCGAACGCGGCCACACGACCGGGCAGGTGGAAGGTTTCTGCGACCGTGGGCAGCACCTCGCCCGCGAAACCAATCACGGTTGAGTTGAGCAACACCTCGGCACAACGACCGGGATGAAAACTGTGGTGCGAACCCTGACGAATCTCAAGCTCAACTCCGGCCGACGACCCGATCAGGCGAACGGCGTCGAGTGCGTGCGAGTAGTCGAACGGTTGCGCACGCTCACCCGGCTGGCGCACGAGAGCGTCCCCGTTGAACACGCCGGCGATGTGACGCGGTTGCGGCGGGATTGCCGTGTCGAGCGCAGCCAGCTGAGCATCAGTCGGACGCGCGGCACCGGGCAACATGGCGTGCCCATAGGTTGCGCCGGCCGCAGGCAGAAAGACGAGCCCGAGTTCGTAGAGCGCGAGGTCGGTGAGCCCTCGGGAGCGGTTGCGGGCCGCCGTCTGGAGGAGTCCGGGGATGAGCGATGTGCGCATCCACCCTTGGCTGTCGTCGAGTGCGTTGGCGAGGCGAACCGTGGGCAGGTGAGCGCCATCGGCGACCGGGGCGGCCGAGCCGAACAGGTCGTTCGTTGCCTCGTCGAAGAACGGGTAGCTCAGCACCTCGGTGTGACCGGCGGATGCGAGAGCATCACTCACCCGACGACGCAACACCTGCGCCACCGTGTAGCCGCGGCCGGGAGGTGCGGTCGGCAGCTCGGCCGGAATGAGGTGGTAGCCGACAATGCGGGCGACCTCTTCGGCGAGCGTCCACTTGTCGGTAAGGTCTGGGCGCCAGGACGGCGGGGTTACTGCGAGGCCACCGGGCTTTAATCCACCAGCGGAATCAGCGACAACTCCGCCGATCTCCGCCAGTGACGAGCGAATCTGCTCATCGGTGAACTCGTAGCCGATCAGCGACGAGACGAAACCGGCGGGCAGTTCAATCGCCGGTGCAGAAACGAATGCGTCGCCGGTCACCGAACCCATGTCGTCAGCGGTTCCGCCAGCGAGGTCGACGAGCAATTGCACAACACGACCGGCCGCAATCGTAGCGACGAGCGGGTCGACACCGCGTTCGAACCGGCGCGAGGCTTCACTGGGCAACTTGTGACGACGAGCCGTGCGCGCGATCGACACGGGGTCGAAGTTGGCGGCCTCGACGAGCACGTTCGTGGTCGAGTCAGAAATCTCAGTGGAGA
>JBFYOK010000123.1:0-2685 GCA_041303845.1 Microbacteriaceae bacterium
CATGAGCAGCAGCCCGACGAACAGCACGACGACGATGGCGAGGATGCCGAACGCATCTCCACCGAGAAGCCCAGCGGTGACCGCAAAGAGCAGTCCCGTCAGCCAGCTCAAGCCGCGACCCGTCGTGGCGTAAAGACCGTACAGCTCGCCTTCTTTGCCCGGAGAAGTCAGGCGGCCGAGGAATGCTCGACTCGACGACTGCGTCGGCCCGACGAACAGGCTCAGGAGCAGGCCGCCAATCCAGAATGTGATTTGGCCCATGTCACGGAAGACAAACACAAACAGGCCGGCAAGAATCAACCCGGTCAGTGACGCCATGATGACGGCCTTAGGTCCGACCTTGTCTTCAATCACGCCACCAATGAACACACCAATTCCGCCCACAATGTTGGCTGCGATACCGAAGTACATGATCTCGGTGAAGCTAAATCCGAACACGGTTCCCGCAATCACGGCCCCGAGAGTGAACACGGCAGCAAGTCCGTCGCGGAAGATAGCGCTCGCAATGAGGAAGCTGAATGTGGGCAGGTCTTCGCGGTACAGGCGCGCGATATCGCGACCGAGCTTCGCATACGAACCCCAAATGCTCATCTTCTGCTTGGCGACTCGAGGATCCTTCTTTGGAGCGATGAAGATGACCGGGAGAGCGAACAGGATCGCCCAGGCTCCAGCGAAAGCGAACGACAAGCGAACGTTGAGTGCATCGTCCGGCGTGATTCCGAGAAGCCCGGTCTCGCCGGTGAGGCCGATAAAGAGAACAAGAGCCGCGAGTAGCGCGACAATCCCACCGATGTACCCCATGCCCCAACCGAAGCCGGAGACGCGCCCGATGTTCTTCGACGTCGTAATCTTCACGAGCACGGTGTTGTAGTTCACAAAAGCAAACTCGTAAAATACGTTGGCGATCACGTACAGCATGAGGCCAACAATCCAGAACGACGGGTTCGGCGCAACAGCGGCGAGGGCAATCGTCGCTATGCCAACAACTATCGTGTTGGTCGCCAGCCACGAGCGCAGGCCGCCAGAGGCGTCAGCTCGTTGCCCAATGATGGGCGCAGCGATTGCGACGATAAAGCCCGCGACAACGAACGACCATTGAAACCCTGACGATAAATCGCCCTGAGTCTGCGGGTATCCAGATTTGTTGAGGAAGAGCTCGCTCACGATATAAATCGGAAACACGAACGTCGTGATGATCACACTAAATGCGGAGGTCCCCCAGTCCCACAGGGCCCATCCAAAGATGGTGCGTCGGGGGGTTACAGATGCCTGGGTCGCTGCGCTCATGCCAAAAGGCTAGACCCCGTTGTTCTTTCGCGCACCCAAACATTGGAAAAACTTTTCCTCACCGCTGAACCTCGCGCAGCGGCGGCGCCGCGCCGGCTCGGGAGCCGCGTTTAACGCACCGTCAATTATTGACGCTCCGTAAGTTAGTCTTGGGGTTAACCCGAATTTTTTTCGCCGGTCCACGATTTTGAAGGACTTCTGCCATGGCTCGACCTCCTCGCCCACCTAAACCGGGCTTCGCTCCTCCTCCAGTCGAGTACTGGTTGCAATTTGGGGATGACCCTGAACCTCGCGTTCGTGAGAAGCTGCTGTACTTGGCCATCGACGAGATTGCGCTCGTCGGACCGAACGACTTCAACTCCTATTCGATTTGTGACCGCATTAATGTCACCTATCCGATGGTCAATCACTACTTCGGTGGACGAAACGGTCTCGTGGCCGAGGCGGCGCTCGTTGTCTATCGTCGATACATCAACCGCCTTCATGACGGTGTTCGTCGCGCTCCGGCGAATCCCGAAGAGCGCCTCCGCGCTTGGATTCGCGGGCAGATTCACTGGACGGTTGAGATGCGCGGCTGGGGCGCCGTGCTCAACTACCCGGATTCGTGCCAGCAATCATCGAAAATCTTGCGCGAGACACACGGCGATGAAATGCGGGAGCTGTTCGAGTACAACATGGCGGTGCTCATTCACCTCATCCGTGAAGTGAAGACGGGCTCCGTCAGCCCGTGGCCTGATCGCATGACCCCGGAGTTTCGTGCCGAGGCGGCACGCGATGTCGAGGCGATGACGACAGCGGCGAGCATCTCGTGGTCAACACTCGGCATTTCGGTGTGGAGCAGCGGACAGCACGTGCCGTCGGAATCCGTCGCAGAAGTTGACCAGCATGGCGCAGCACTCGTCGACGCTCACGTGGAGCGGCTGGTCAATTCCGCCAGGTAAAGGCCCCGCCGCGTTGTTTTCAAAAACCTGAGTCGCTTTGGCTCAGGTTTTTCGTTTTGAGCTTGACAAGGTTCGGCGCAACTGTCAGACTTGAGCCACTAAGACTCAAGTCTGTTGATTTCAGTCAAGAAACCGTTTCCCACCTCAGCACGAGGGGGAGCAGAAGGAGAACACAACACATGTCACGAGCAGTAGGCATCGACCTCGGAACCACAAACTCTGTGGTTGCCGTACTCGAAGGTGGAGAACCCACCGTCATCGCCAACGCCGAGGGATTCCGCACGACCCCGTCGGTTGTTGCATTCACAAAGGAAGGCGAGGTCCTCGTCGGAGAACCGTCGAAGCGCCAAGCCGTTACCAACGTCGATCGAACCATTGCGTCGGTCAAGCGCCACATTGGCACCGACTGGACCGCAGATATTGACGGCAAGAAGTACACGCCGCAAGAGATTTCGGC
>JBFYOK010000124.1:0-4207 GCA_041303845.1 Microbacteriaceae bacterium
CCTCGGTGCGCTCGGAGCCACGCACGTTGTCTTCGTCGAGTGCGCTGACGCAGCCACGGCACTGACCTCCCCCGCCGTCGCCGGGCTCGAGGCCGCGATCGCCGAGCAGAAGCCCGCTGCCGTGTTGCTTCCGAATTCGCCAGACGGTCGCGAAATTGCCGGACGACTAGCCGTTCGCACCGGCTCGACGGTTCTCGTCGACGCGGTCGACGTCGCCGCCAAGGGCAACAACGTCGTGACGACTCACTCCGTCTTTGGTGGTAGCTACACCACCGAGTCACAGGCAGATGGCGGGCTCGTCATCGCAACCGTGCGCCAGGGCTCGCCCGAGGGCCGCACACCCGTGGCCAAGCCTGGCGTGAGCACGGTGAGCGTTGACGTGAGTGGCACACGCGCGGGCGTTATCGACGGCGTGGATGTGCGCGCATCCGAATCGTCACGCCCCGACCTTCGCGGCGCCAGTCGAGTTGTTTCGGGCGGTCGTGGTTTGGGAAGCGAAGAGAAATTCGTGCTCGTGGAGCAACTCGCGGATTCGCTCGGGGCCGCCATTGGCGCATCCCGTGCCGCTGTCGATGCAGGCTTCATTGGACAGACACATCAGGTTGGCCAGACGGGTGTCACGGTGGCACCCCAGCTCTATGTGGCGCTGGGCATTTCGGGTGCGATTCAACACCGCGCCGGCATGCAGACGTCGGGAACTATTGTGGCCATCAACAAAGACGCCGATGCACCAATCTTCGACGTCGCCGACTTCGGGGTCGTGGGTGACGTCTTCACGGTCGTTCCCGCGCTGATCGCCGAGTTGGAGTCGCGTCGATGAGTCGCGCGAAGCTCCTCGCGGTGTGGATTCCCGTTGCGCTTGTCGTACTCGTCGGTGCGGTGCTGGTCGCGCGCTGGTTTGTCGAAACGACCGCGGGCACAGATTTCTTGACCGAATACCCGGGCACCACAGAGCTTCCCGCAGGTGCGCCGGTCGGTTTTCCGTGGTGGCTCAACTTTCAGCACTTCTTGAACGCATTCTTCATCGTGCTCATCGTGCGCACCGGCTGGCTCGTGCGCACCACGCAACGCCCCGCCGCCTATTGGACGCGCAACAACACCGGCCTGATTCGCACGAAGGGCACCCCAAAAAAGGTCTCGCTCGACCTGTGGTTGCACCTCTCGCTCGACGCGCTCTGGGTGCTCAACGGTCTCGTCTTCGTCGTGCTCTTGTTTGTGACCGGCCAGTGGATGCGCTTGATTCCGACCACGTGGGACGTCTTCCCCAACGCCGTGTCGGCCGTCATCCAATATGCGTCTCTGCAGTGGCCCGTTGAAAACGGGTGGGTGAACTACAACTCGCTGCAGCAGCTGGCCTATTTCACCATCGTGTTCATCGCTGCCCCTCTAGCCATCATCACGGGCATTCGCCTGTCGAACGCGTGGCCGGGGCCGAAGGCGCGCATCTCGCGCATCTACCCGTTGGCTCTTGCCCGGGCGGTGCACCTTCCCGTGATGATCTTCTTCGTGCTCTTCGTCATCGCTCACGTCACGCTCGTGTTGGCCACCGGCGCGTTACGTAACCTGAATCACATGTATGCCGCCAATGACAGTGACGGATGGCTCGGTCTCGTCATCTTCGCCGTCTCGCTCGTGTTGACTGTGGCGGCGTGGATTTTCGCGAAGCCAGCTTTCTTGCAGCCTCTCGCCTCGATCTCGGGCAAAGTAACTCGGCAGTAAGCGCGACTCGCGCTAATTCAGCCCGAACTCGCGCAGGACTCGTTCCGTATCCGCGCCGAGTGCGGGCACTGGGCCCATCACAGGCTCATACGATTGAGCCGTCACCGGCGGAATCAGGCTGCGCGCTGTGCCACCGTTCGGCAATCCAACGTCACGCCAGCGGTTGCGAGCGGTCAACTGCGGATGCGCTGAGAACTCGTGCATGTTCCGCAACTGGGCGTTTGCGACGCCAGCCTCTTCTAACCGGGCGATTGCTTGCGTCACGGTGAGGGTGGAGAAAACGGCGTTGATTACGTCGTGCAGCGCTGGTCGATTCGCAACGCGATGCGTGCCGGCATCGAAACGAGGATCTGTCGCCACCGACGCGTCACGCAAGACGACGTCGCAGAACTTGACCCACTCTCGTTCGTTCTGAATCGAGAAGAACACCGTGCCGTCGCTTGTGTTGAACGGCCCATACGGCGCAATCGTTGCGTGCTGCCCGCCCGAACGCGCCTGAGGCGTGCCGCCGTATTCGGCGTAGAGGTAGGGCTGCATCATCCATTCGCCAAGAGCTTCGAGCATCGAAATCTCGAGCACATCACCTTTGCCCGTACGTCCGCGCTGGATGAGCGCCGACAGCACTCCGGAGTACGCATACATTCCCGCCGCAATGTCGGCAACGGAAGTGCCGACTCGACTCGGGACCTCCGGCGTTCCCGTGATGCTCACGAGCCCCGATTCGCATTGAACGAGCAAGTCATATGCCTTCTTCTGCTCGTATTCGCCGCCGCGACCGTAACCCGAGATGGAGACGTAGATGAGCTGCGGGTTTAGTGCGGTCGCTTCCTCCGGGCCCAAGCCCAGTCGTTCAATTGCCCCCGGCGCCAGGTTTTGAATGAACACGTCAGCTTTGGCGACCAGCGCGCGGAGAGCTGTGATGCCACGCTCGCTTTTCAGGTCCAGCACGACGCTTTCTTTGTTGCGGTTGATCCAGACGAAGTAACTCGCCTCGCCGTGCACCTTGGTGTCGTATGCGCGAGCAAAGTCGCCTGCATCGCGCTCAATCTTGATTACGCGGGCACCGAGGTCACTGAGCTGGCGTGACGCAAACGGTGCCGCAACAGCTTGTTCGAGTGACACGACGGTGATCCCGTCGAGTGGCCCGGGTGTTTGGGCGTGCGTCATGCGTGACCAGCCCTTCTCAGGATGCTCTTCGCACGGTCAACAACCGGCTTGTCGATCATCTCGCCGTCAAGCGCGGTTGCACTGCCCTCGAGGGCGACGACCCTTTCGGCCCAGGCGACCTGGTCGACCGAGGGGGCGAAACCTAAGAGAACCGCGGGCAACTGTGCTGGGTGGATGCACATCTTGGCTGTGAATCCGAAGCCACTCGCACGGCGAGATTCGGCGCCAATCACGTCTGCATCGTCGATGGAAACACACGGCGAATCAATCGGAGCATCGAGCCCGGCTGCCCGGGATGCAATGACAATCTGCGCGCGCGCGAAGTCGAACACTGCCGACTCGGTTGCATCGATGTCGCGAGCAAAGTCGACCGCGCCAAACGCGAGTCGCTCAACGCCCTCGGCGCGGGCGATTTCGTGGGCGTTTGCAACGCCGGCAGCGGTCTCGATGAGGGCGATTACGGGCAGCCCAAGCATTCGGTGAATCGTCTGCACCTCATCCGCCGTTTCGGTCTTCGGAAGCATGATGCCCAGCAGTCCGTGGGACGGGTTCGAGACAAGAGCGGTCAATTCCGCGAGTTCGTGGGTTAGATACGTGGCGTGTGTATTCACGCGCACAATGGCGCTCAACGCAACGGGGCTCGATCTCAAAGCCTCGATGACGGCGCGGAGCGCATCGGCTTTGTTGTCGGGCGCGACGGCGTCTTCGAGATCGAGGATTACCACGTCTGCCCCGGACGAAGCCGCCTTGGCAAAACGGTCCGGACGATCCCCCGGTACGAAGAGGAAAGTCGTGGCGTTCGCCAGCTCAGTCATGTTCCAACGCTACTTGCCTGCGACGGGCGGCAAGCTCGACTCGTCTGGACGAGATCCTGCGACACTCGGCAGGTGGCCCTTCTTGTAGATCATGAATGAGCGTTTGAACGAGACGACGATTTTGCCGTCTTGATTGAAACCCTCGGTCGCAACCGTGACGACACCCATCGTGGGGCGTGAGGCGGATTCGCGTAGGTCGAGCACCTTAGAGCGCGAGTAGATGGTGTCGCCCTCGTAAACCGGTGCGGGCATGCGCACTTCGTCCCAGCCAAGATTGGCGAACACATTCATCGACAGGTCCATGGTCGACTGACCGGTAACCAGCGCGAGCGTGAAGGTGGAGTTGACCAACGGAAGCTTGTACGCAGTTCCGGCCGCATAGTTACGATCGACGTGTGTCTTTGACACGTTCTGCGTCATCAGCGTGAACATCTGGTTGTCGGCTTCTGTCACGGTCTTGCCGAACGGGTGGTAGTAGATGTCGCCAATTGAGAAGTCTTCAAAGA
>JBFYOK010000125.1:0-5806 GCA_041303845.1 Microbacteriaceae bacterium
CAACAAGCCGGCAGATCCGTAGACACCGTTCGGGTCGTCGCCGTGGTGCCCAATGACGAGCTCGTCGCCTTCGCTCCACGCCGGGAAAAAGCCGTACACAACCGCCGGGTCGAGCATGCCCTCGGCAAGGATGCGGTCCATCCAGTAACGCAGGCGCGGGCGACCCTCTGTTTCGACCAACTGCTCATAAGAAGCGCCATCGTCACCGCGGCCGGGCTTCAATCCCCACTGCCCCATGAAGGTTGCGCGCTCATCCAGAAATGCAGCGAAGTCGCCCAACGGTAGGCCCTTGACAATGCGTGTGCCCCAAAATGGTGGCGCGGGAAGAGCGTTGTCGGTCGCCACGTCTGATCGGGCGGGCATGTCTTCTGGTTCCGTGAGATCCAGCAAACCGGGGCGATGGATGCGCTTCTTCAGTTCTGGCAGACCCACTGCTGCCCGGTCCGCGCCGCGAGCCACGGCCACGAGTGGCTCCATGAGAGCGAGACCCTCGAACGCGTCCCTCGCGTAACGAACTTCTCCGTCAAATATTGACGCAAGGTCATCCTCAACGAATGATCGCGTCAGTGCCGCACCGCCCAAAATCACGGGCCACTTGCTCGCCAGGCCGCGCACGTTGAGTTCTTCGAGATTCTCTTTCATCACGACGGTCGACTTCACCAAGAGTCCGCTCATGCCGATGACGTCTGCGCCGTGTTCTTCTGCCGCAGCGATGATGTCGTTGATGGACTGCTTGATGCCAATGTTGACGACGTCGTATCCGTTGTTCGTCAGGATGATGTCGACGAGATTTTTGCCGATGTCGTGCACGTCACCGCGAACGGTGGCAAGAACAATCTTGCCCTTGCCGGCGGCCTCGCTCTTTTCCATGTGTGGTTCGAGAAGCGCCACGGCGCTCTTCATGACCTCGGCCGACTGCAATACGAAAGGCAACTGCATTTCGCCTTTTCCGAAGCGCTCGCCCACGACCTGCATGCCCGCGAGCAGGTGGTCGTTGATGATGCCGAGAGCCGTCATTCCCTCCGACCGGGCAAGGTCGAGGTCGTCTTCGAGCCCCTTGGACTCTCCGTCAATGATTCGTCGCGCCAGGCGCTCACCCGTGGGCAATGCGGCGAGCTCGGCTGCGCGGGCATCCCGCAGAGCAGCGCTGTCGACCCCATCGAACAGGTCGAGCATCGTGCTGAGCGGGTCATACGTGAGTTCACCATCGGCGTTGTACTCGCGTCGATCCCAGACGAGATCGAGGGCGACCTTTCGCCGGTCATCTGGGATCTGGGCAAGCGGCATGATCTTCGCCGCATCAACGATGGCGCTGGTCAAGCCCGCCTCAGTTGCCTCGTGCAAAAAGACCGAGTTGAGTACCGCGCGCGCAGCCGGGTTAAGTCCGAATGAGACGTTCGAGACGCCGAGGGTTGTCTGCACGCCGGGATACTTCGTCGTGATGTCACGAATTGCACCGATGGTTTCGATGGCGTCGCGACGCGTCTCTTCTTGTCCTGTTGCGATGGGAAAGGTGAGTGCGTCGACGACGATGTCGCTCACGCGCATCCCCCAATCGTCAACGAGTTCGTCGATGAGGCGACTGGCGATGCGCACTTTGTCTTCACGCGTGCGCGCTTGTCCCTGCTCGTCGATGGTGAGGGCAATCACGGCAGCGCCATGTTCTTTGACCAACGGCATGATCCGACCGAATCGCGACTCGGGGCCGTCGCCGTCTTCGTAGTTCACCGAGTTGACCACAGGGCGACCACCGATGAGCTCAAGACCAGCTTGCAAAACGGCAGGTTCGGTCGAGTCGATGACCAGAGGCAGTGTGGATGCGCTGCGGAACCGCGACACAATCTCTTGAACGTCGGCCACACCATCGCGTCCGACGTAGTCAACACACACGTCGAGCAGATGTGCGCCGTCACGGGTCTGCTTTCGCGCGATGTCTACGCAATCGTCCCAACGCTGCTCGAGCATGGCATCACGGAAGGCCTTGGATCCGTTCGCATTCGTGCGCTCACCGATGGCAAGAAACGCATTGTCTTGATCGAAGCTGACGTGTTGATACAGGCTCGCAACACCGGGGTCGTTCTCAAGTTTGCGCGCTGCCGGCGACGCGTCGCCGAGTCGATCAACGACTGCCTTCATGTGCTCCGGGGTCGTCCCGCAGCATCCACCAATGAGCTGCAAACCAAACTCACCAACAAACTGTTCGTGAGCGGTTGCGAGCTCCGTCGGCGAGAGTGGGTAGCTCGCGCCATTCGCACCGAGCACTGGTAGACCGGCGTTCGGCATGCACATCACGGGCACCCGACTGTACTTCGAAAGTTGGCGCAGGTGCTCGCTCATCTCGGTTGGTCCGGTCGCGCAATTCAGCCCAACGGCATCGATGCCCAACGGCTCGAGAGCAGTGAGGGCAGCCGTGATCTCGCTACCCATCAACATCGTGCCCGTGGTTTCCACTGTCACTTCAACGAATAAGGGCAGCCGGATGCCGAGCTCCGCACTCGCGGCCTTGCACCCGTTGATGGCCGCCTTCGCTTGAAGCAAATCCTGCGACGTTTCGACGAGAAATGCGTCGGCTCCGCCTGCGATGAGGCCCTTCGCCTGCAGCGCAAACGTCTCCTTGAGATGCGCGTACGTGGTGTGTCCGAGAGTGGGGAGTTTCGTTCCCGGACCAATGGAGCCCAAAACCCAACGCATGCGACCATCGCGAGCTTCGAAATCTTCGGCCGTCTCCCGCGCAATGCGTGCGCCGCGCTGAGCGAGATCTTCGATTCGATCGTCTATTCCATAGTCCGAGAGATTCGACCAATTCGCGCCGAAGGTATTCGTCTCAACGGCATCAACGCCGACGTCGAAATATGAACTGTGAATCGATGAAATGACGTCGGGTCGGGTCTCGTTGAGAATCTCGTTGCAGCCCTCGAGTTGCAGAAAATCATCAAGCGTCAGCTCGTGCTGCTGCAGCATCGTTCCCATGGCGCCATCCGCGATGACCACACGCTCGCGCATCGTGTCAATCAGGGCGCGCGACCGATCGGGCATTGGCAGTTCCGCGCGCGCACTCACGCGCTCAAGTTTAGGCGCGCGCCACCATCTCGTTTCTTTCGGTTACGGAAAGCGAACGCCGGTGAGCGTCTCGCTCACGTCCCACAGACGCATGGCATCCGTCGCATTCTTGGCGGCCGCACTGCGGTCGACCTTGCGCGGGTAGCCGGTCTGCTCGGTCCTACCATCGGGTCCGATGTAATCGTTGCCTTCGACGTCGGAGGCCGTTGCCGCATACAGCTCATTGAGCGCACCCATTGCGGCTGACTGTGCCATGCGGTTAGTGACTGTTTGTCCGAGCCACAGCACGAATGCGCCACGGCCCTTCATGGGGCCAGACTTCATCAACGACGTGTTTGACCAGCCAGGATGCGCTGCCACAGAGATGGCATCGACCTTGGCCGAGACGAATCGTCGCTGAAGCTCGCTCGTGAAGAGCAGGTTGGCCAGCTTGCTCTGTCCGTAGGCCGCCCACGGCTTGTAAGACTTCTCACCCATTAGGTCATCGAAGTTCATCTTGCCGGTCTTGTGCAGGTTTGACGAAACGGTGACAATGCGTGCGCCCGAAGTCTTCGAAATGAGCGGCATGAGCAAGCCGGTCAACGCAAAGTGACCGAGGTGGTTTGTGCCGAACTGAGCTTCAAAACCGTCAGACGTGACTTCGCGTTTCGGAACACCCATGATTCCCGCGTTATTGATCAAAATGTGAAGTTTCTTGTGACCCTTGATGAACGACGTCGCGAATTCGCGCACGCTGGCCAAGCTGGTGAGGTCGAGGTGGGCAACAGACACATCAGCTTTCGGGTAAGCCTCGGAAATGACGCGTGCGACGTGTTCACCCCGGGCGACATCGCGAACTGCCAATGTGACCGACGCACCGTGTGCCGCAAGCTCGGTAGCAGCGACGAGCCCGAGCCCTGCCGTGGATCCGGTCACGATGGCGGTCTTGCCCGTGAGGTTGGGAATGTCAGCCGTCGCCCACTGCGTTTTCGTCATGAATCGACCCTACGCGAGGACGCTAAGACAAGTGTGTGGCAAAGAATTTTTCGATGCGCATCCACGCGTCTCGTGCTTCGTCTGGGTAAGGCCGAAAGCCCGCAACTTTTTGCATGAACGGTCGCATTAACTTTGGCCCGGCCGGACCCGGATTCATGAAGGCGTGATTGGCGTGCTCGTACTCCACGATGTCGTGGGCGATGCCGCGACGTGTGAGACCGGCTTCGAGAAGGGCCGCGCCACCTTTGATGGTCTTGTCCTTGCCGCCGAACGATCCGACGATTGGGCACGCACCATCGAGAACCGTGTCGATGTCTTTGGGCAACATGCCGTAATTGACCGCGGATGCGCCGAAACCACGATTCGCCAGCTGCAGGGCGAACCCGCCACCCATGCAAAAGCCGGCCACGCCGAACTTGCCCGTGCAATCCGACCGCGTGGCGAGGAGGCGCTTGGCTGCCTCCACATCGTCGAACGCCTGCCCCCTTCCATCATTGAGAGCGCGGAAGGTGGCGGTCAAGCAACGACGCAAGCCGCCGCGACTGTAGAGATCGGGCATGAGAACGATGTAGCCGGCGGAACACATGCGTTCGACCTGCGCGCGCATGTTCTCTTCGATGCCGAATACTTCGTGCACCATGATCACGCCAGGCCATGGTCCCTTTCCGTCGGGAACGGCCAACAGTCCATGAAGCTCTTGCCCAGGCGCCGAGGCGGCACGCGTCGGAATGGCTACATCACTGATTTGCACGGTGTGCCTGAAGTCTCGCTACTTGGCAGCTCGCTTGCGTTTCGACCACACCCAACCGATGAACACGGCGATAAAGGCGTTGAACGCCATAAAGGCCGCGATACCCGCAACGTAAATGACTACTCCCGTGACTCCATTAGGGCCGTTGGGGTCGAGGAAGGGATACGGCCACCAGCCCGTCGTGGCGCCACGTACGAGTGAGAATCCAACCCACGCAAGCGGGTAGATGAGTGCCCACCACATTGCCCGCAGTCGAAGCGGGAACCTGCCCGGAGCAAAGACCCAGTCGATGGCGACCAAAATTGGCGCCCAGACGTGCTCGAATTCGTTCGGAAACACGGGCCACACGTAGTTTGCATCGGCCGCCGCGGGTGCAACGTCTCGCAGTAGCACGTTGTAAACGACGAGCATCACGATGGAATACGAAAAGATGCTCACTCGAACGATCGTCAGTAGGCGCGTGTCTGTCTTGTGATTCCACGAATAGATGCCTGCTGCAACAAAGAGCACGGTAATGCCGAGGCACGTTTGCACTGTGAAGTACGAGAAATACTCAGCTGGGCGGAAAACGTTGTTCGCGAGTCGGTCAGCGATTTGCCACACGACCATGGAGAAAACCATGAGTCCGAAGAGGATGCGCAGAACACCGACTGCGCGACGAATTGGGCTGGGGGTAGACGTCTTTGTCATGCGAAAGACGCTAGCAGTTGTGGCACAATGACACCATGAGTCCAGAAACTGAAGCATTCATTTCACAGCCTTGGTTCGCTGTCGTTGTCGCCATCATCGTGGTGTGGACGACGGTCTGGAAGGGTCTCGCTCTGTGGCGTGCCTCGAAGGATGACAACACGCTGTGGTTCGTTCTTCTGCTCGTCTTCAACACCGTCGGTGTGCTGGAAATCGTCTACATCTTTGCGATCAGCCCGATGAACAAGAAGATCGCACGCAAAACGCCTGTCAAAAAGTAATCAGGCTTTCGAGGCTGACGCTCCCTACGGAGCGAGGAGCCACGCCAGGGGT
>JBFYOK010000126.1:0-2506 GCA_041303845.1 Microbacteriaceae bacterium
GATTGAGATGGTCGGCGAATCTGAATCGGACCTGAATCACCGTGGACTGGTTCACCACCGAAGTCGAGATCGTTTTCGAGCTTTTCCAAAAACGGCAGAGCTCGTTCATACGTCCACTGCGACCCAGCGACCTCTGCCCAACGCTCGAAGTCTTGAGGGCGTGCCCGAATAAAGTAGCCACCGTTGATTGCACTTGACCCGCCAAGCAGGCGACCACGCGGAACGACATGAGGTGCGGTCGCAAAGTCAGCCGAGGGAGCGGCCGGTTGAAGCCAAGCGTCGTATCCCCAATTCGCAGCGTGTCCGGGAACAACCGCGGGAATTGATGCTCCATCGAGAAGCTCGGCGGGAGTATCGCCTGCCGAACCGGCCTCTATGAGGGTGACTTCGCGATGTGGGTCTTCACTCAACCGGGCAGCGAGAACGGAACCCGCGGTACCACCGCCCACGATGACGACGTGATTCACGCGCGGGGCGATTCGTGTTCGGATTCTCGGCCGGATTCGTGCCGGGATTCCTGTTGCGGCAGAGCCGCACCGAATACCGCCTCGGCGTTAGCGAACGCAACTTCAAACGTCTTGACCAGGTCTGCGTCGTCTCTTTCGAGCCATTGTTCGTAAGCGGCGAGGCAAATTCCCAAACAGGCCCAGGCGATGGTTTGCGGAGGCAGGTCATGTGGTCTCACGTCAAGGCGGTCGGCCACGAACTCCGCGATGACTTGTCTCCATTCCGCGTAACGCAGTGTGGAGTGAGCCATCAACGTCGGAACGCTGAGAAGAAGGCGCATCCTGCTGCGGTGCATTTCTCGTTCATCGTCGGGAAAACTGTTGAATTCGATGACTGCTTCACGAAGTGCATCAATAAGCGGCAAGTTTCGGTCGGCTCGAGCAAGAGTCATTCTCATGCTGTCCAGCAGGGGATCAAAGTTTCCCCACGGCAGGTCATTTTTCGTCTGGAAATAGCGAAACAGCGTGCGTCGACCTACACCGGCGGCTTTGGCAATCTCGTCAACGGTAGTCTCATCGAACCCTCGGTCGATGAATAGATGCAAGGCAATCTGACTCAATTCGCTGTGCGATGTAGCCTGCCCGCGGCCGGCGCGACTGGGAACTGGCTTGATGTCGTTCATCACGTCCCCGCTTCTTACTTGATGCCGTTATGTCTGACACTATTTCACTTCTTTATTTTTGGCACCGAGTGCCATTAGAATCGTGTCTGCCAACTTACTTGGCATAGGTCGGGCCCGGAAGCCTTGGGGTTCGTCGTATTCAGTCCTCCGAATGAAAGCTGAGTCGTCATGAGTTTGTGGCCCTGGAAACAAAATCCCTGGTTCGAAACAGTGCTTGAAGCACAACGCAGAACTCAGCGACGCCTTCCTCCGTCGATCTACTCGGCTCTCGTTGCCGGCAGTGAGCGCGGCACCACCCCGGAAGAGAACGTCAATTCGTTCGCGCAAATGCAATTCGCCCCGCACGTGGCAGGCCACCAGCCAACCCGCGATATGGCGACGACGATTATGGGGATTCCCGTTTCCATGCCCGTCATGATCTCGCCCGTTGGCGTGCAAGCAATTAATCCCGAGGGTGAGCTTGCGGTAGCCCGGGCGGCTGCAAGTCGCGGCACCATCATCGGCCTGAGCTCGTTCGCTTCCAGACCAGTCGAAGAAGTTGCCGCTGAAAACGAGAACACGTTCTTTCAGATGTACTGGACCGGATCGCGCGACCAAATTCTCGAGCGCATGGAACGAGCCCGTGCGGCTGGCGCGAAGGCGCTTATCGCGACGACGGACTGGTCGTTCTCTGTCGGTCGCGACTGGGGAAGCCCCGCGATCCCAGAGAAGATGAACCTCGCTGCGATGATCAAGTTCGCGCCCGAGGGAATCCGCCGACCAAAGTGGAGCTTGCAGTGGCTCAACGGCGGCCTGCCTGATCTCACCGCACCGAACCTTCAAACGGCTGACGGCAAGGCCCCAACCTTCTTCAGCGCGTATGGAGAATGGAAACAGACTCCCCCTCCCACGTGGCAAGACATCGAATGGCTCCGCAAGGAGTGGGGCGGCAAGTTCATGCTCAAAGGCGTGACACGTGTCGATGACGCGAAGCGTGCCATTGATGCCGGCGTTGACGCGATTTCCGTTTCGAATCACGGCGGAAACAACTTGGACACGACTCCCGCGACGATTCGTTGTCTCGGCCCCGTCGCCGACGCCGTGAACGGCCAGATCGAGGTCTTGCTCGATGGAGGAATTCGTCGCGGTGGAGATGTCGCGAAGGCACTGGCATTGGGCGCACGCGCCGTCATGCTCGGCCGCGCATACCTCTGGGGTCTCGGCGCAAACGGCCAGACGGGCGTGGAAAACGTGCTCGACCTTCTTCGAATGGGTCTCGACTCCGCACTGCTCGGTCTCGGTCACTCGTCGATCTCGCAGCTGAGCCGCGACGACTTCCTCATTCCCGAAGGATTTGAGGTCGCGCTCGGCACCAAGTCCGCACCGCAGAAGCGCTCC
>JBFYOK010000127.1:0-5294 GCA_041303845.1 Microbacteriaceae bacterium
CCAATACACATGGCCGTCAGCCCGTATCGAACATCCGGACGTTGCTCAAATTGGCGCGCCAGTTGAATCATGAGACGAACGCCACTTGAGGCGAGTGGATGTCCAAGCGCAATTGCCCCACCGTAAGGGTTTACTCGCGCGTCGTCGTCGGCGATTCCAAAGTGATCCAACAAGCTCAAGACCTGGACCGCAAATGCTTCGTTGAGTTCAAACAGGCCGATGTCATCAATCGTGAGACCCGCCTTTGCGAGAGCCTTTTCCGTCGATGGGATTGGTCCGATGCCCATGACCTCGGGCTGAACTCCAGCGAAAGCGAAAGACACCATCTGCATTTTGGGTGTCATGCCCGCACTCCTCGCCGCCGATTCGCTTGCGAGGATCGATACGGTTGCGCCATCCGTGAGCGGTGATGAGTTTCCTGCCGTGACTCGACCGTGCGGACGGAACGGGGTTTTCAGAGTCGCCAGGGCTTCCATCGTGGTCTCTGGTCGGCGACCCTCGTCCTCCGAAGCGAGGCCCCAGCCGCTTTCCGTCTTTATGGCAACGGGAATAAGGTCTGGCTGAATGTCCAGGTTTGCGTACGCGCGAGAGACTTTCTGTTGACTCGCCATGGCAAAAGCGTCAGCCCGCTCCTTTGTGAGGTGAGGAAAGCGGTCGTGAAGACGTTCGGCGGTCGCACCCATGTTGAGGGCGTCCGCTTCGACGAGTTTCTCTGCGACAAAACGCGGATTCGGATCGGCGTCGAAGCCAATGGGATGACGTCCCATGTGTTCTACTCCGCCAGCAATGGCGAAGTCGTACATGCCATACCCAATTGCGCCAGCAACTGTTGTTACGGCCGTCATGGCGCCGGCACACATGCGATCAATCGCATAGCCAGGAACGCTGAGGGGGAGCCCCGCCAAGATTGCGCTGGTTCGTCCGAGCGTCAGACCTTGGTCACCGGTCTGTGTTGTGGCAGCAATCGCAACATCGTCGACTTTGCTGGCGTCAAGGTTTGGATTGCGCTCGAGTAGACCCATCATCGCCTTCACGACCAGGTCATCGCTGCGCGTGTTCCAATACATGCCCTTTTCGCCGGCTCGGCCAAAGGGCGTGCGCACGCCGTCGACGAATACAACTCGCTCATTGCTTGCCATGGTTACTCTCCTCGTTTGTTTCTAGATACGAGCCTATGTCGGTCAGGACTAGTTGTGCGAGCGACTGCTCGTTAGTGGCTTGCCGACTCTGGTTCGAGTTCAGGCCATACGGCTGCCAACGCTGCCGCACAGTTTTCAACCTGCCACTCGCGTGCTCCGCCTTCTTTGAGCACACGAGACACGTTGTGCACGTCGAACGGTTGTGGAGGGTCCCACGCCAATGAACGAAGAAGCGAGGGAGTAAGTAGGTTCTCAACGGGCAACAGGAGAGCATCGGCGCGTTCCTGCAGGACGGCACGAAACGCAACGAGTCGTGCTGCTGCCTCTGGGTTTCTATCGGACCAGCTGCGCGCAGGTGGCAGCTCGTTTGTTTTGACGCGTAGAGCCGGCAAGTCCGTTGCATTCCGGCCACGCTCCATTGCGGCCCACCACTCGTCGAGCAAGGTTCGGGATGCGCGCCCGTTGAACGCCTTCACCTTGGCCAGCGCAGCTTTGGATTCTGGATTCGCGGCAACGGCGGCGACAAGACTTGCGTCCGGAACCAAGCGCCCTGGAGAGACATCCCGCTCGGCGGCAATGCGATCGCGCGTCAACCAGAGTTCGCGCGCCACGGCTATGAGGCGTGGCGTCCGTAACGTGTGGAGCCCAGAGAGTCGTCGCCAGGGCTCGTGTGAAACTTCTTTCTCCGGCTTAGCAAGAGCCGCTTCAAACTCTTGTTGAGCAATCGCCATTTTTCCTGAATTGTCGAGAAGAACAGTCATGGCGTCGCGAAGATCCACGAGAAGTTCAACATCCAGGGCTGCATATTCGAGCCATGGTTCCGGCAGCGGTCGCGTGGACCAGTCGACGGCACTGTGTTCCTTGGCGAGATGAACGTCGAGGAGCTCAGAAACAACCGCCCCGAGCCCCACCCGCTCTAGCCCAAGCAGGCGTGCGGCCATTTCCGTATCGAAAAGCCTCGTGGGCGTAACTCCAACTTCTCTCAGGCACGGGAGATCTTGACTTGCCGCATGAATGATCCACTCTTCATTGCCTGCCACGTGAGAGAGTTCTGACATGTCACCGATGGCGGGCGGATCGAAGAGGAACGTGCCAGCGTCTCGGCGGTAAACCTGAATGAGGTAGGCCCGCTGAGAATATGTGAATCCGGAAGCGCGCTCGGCATCAACTGCGAATGGGCCGGAACCGTGCCGCAAGACCTCGCATGCTTCTGCGAAGCCAGCGGCACTGTCGATGACGTGAACTCTAACCACGCTCCCGACGACGCGTGTCTAGGCTCGTTGCCCCATCGTGCGGAGGGAGTCCGGCGAGCATGGCCAGAAGTTCGCCCCAAGCCTGCAGATGACCCCCGATGCTTCCGGGTGTGGGACTCCACGATGCGCGCAATTCAATGTGTGCCGAGTCTTGCTCGCCCGAGAGCTCTCCGAAGCCCTTCGCGAGAACTCGGGTTGCAGATCCCGATGCGCGCGTATATTCGGCGCCACGTGAAGCCAGCGCGTCCGTGAGCCACGACCACGTGACATCCGCGAGAAATGGGTCAGTTGAAATCTCGCCATCGAGTGGGGCCTGAGCGAAGCAGACGATTCGCGAGGTGCCACCCCAGCCGTCTTGTCCCTCAGGGTCAAAGAGGTAAACGAAACGACCTGCTCCGTGTGCCGACGTGTCGTCGGAATCAAGGGGGAGGACCTCAGCAGCAAAGGCAATACTGAAGGGAGCAATGCCCGTTGGGGAGGCGATGCTTCGAATACGCAAATCACCGCGGAGCGGACTTCCGTTGAGTTCGTCTGATGCGGCGACGAATTCTGCGGGCACTCCGTCGGTGGCTGATGCGGTCACGATTCGACCTTAGTGATGGTCATCGCTCAGTTGTGGGAAACTCGCCGATGCCGAAACCTAGTGAAGGCTATTCCCTCGTCGGCGACCAGCTGTACCAGTTCAAAAATGTGCCTTTCTAGAGCGAAAGCAGCGCGGGCGACTTCTTCGCTCGCTCCTTCCTCATGTTTGTCACCTTCTTCGCTCAGAACAGACACAAATAGTTCGTCGAGCACTTTGTGCTCGAGAAGCAATCGAACAAGAGAGGGTCCGCCTTCGCACAGGACCCTAGGGGACTGAGATTCGTCAACAATGGTCAGCAGTTCGCCGAAGCTTCCCGCGACTCTCACACGTTCCCGATCCGGACAGGTGTGCATGGGCAGTTTTTGAGACTGCGACATGACCGCGAGCAATCCCTGCGGAGGAAGAAACCATCCCTCTTCGCGCACGGTTCTTCCACCCGTGATGACGAGCTGCGCATCGGCTCGAACTGCGCGGAGCAACTCTCGGTCGCGGCCGCGGGTCAAACTTGCCGAGGTCCCATCGAGACCTGTGGCCGAACCGTTGTGGTCAACGAGGATGTTGGCTCGCCACCAGGGTTGCTCGTGAGGCCAGGAAACATCGTCGAAAACGGGGGACATGCTATTTCGCGGCAGATTCCTCGAGTCGACTTCGAACTTGACGCTTGATTCGCCACAACATGCCGGCCATTCCTCGCACACGCAAGGGCGAAATCAAATCGTTGAGTCCGAGAGTGCTGGGAAAATCGTCGGGCACGTCGAGTACAGTCGTCGCGCCAAGTCCAGACAAGCCCTGAACGAGAATCGAGGCGAAGCCTCTCGTCGTCGGGGCCTCTCGAGGGGCAGTTGCGAAAACCTGAACGACATTCTGAGCATCCACCTCGACAAAGATAAACACGGGTGACTGGCACTCTTCCACGCGTTCGAGGAGTTCAGGGTGGTCGGCATATCGCGCGGGCAAGTCAGGTAACTCGTTGGCAAACTCCAACAAGAAGGTGAGTCGGTCTGATGCGGAGAGCTCCAAGAAATCGGCCGAGATGGAATCAAGCACGGCGTGCTCGTCATTAGCCAACGGCGACGCCCTTGACTATCGGAACACGAACGGCCGAGCCCCACTCAGTCCACGAACCGTCGTAGTTGCGGACGCCTTCGAAACCCAACAGATAGGTCAGTACGAACCACGTGTGACTAGATCGCTCCCCAATGCGGCAATACGCGATGATGTCGTCCCCTGCGGTGAGTCCAGCTCCATCGAGGTAAATTGCATCGAGTTCAGTGCGCGATTTGAAGGTGCCGTCTTCGTTTACCGCACGAGCCCAGGGCACATTTGCGGCACCTGGAATGTGTCCGCCACGCAGTGCGCCTTCGTCGGGATAGCTCGGCATATGAGTTCGTTCGCCCGAGTACTCCTCGGGGCTTCGCACATCAATCATTGGCTTCCCGATGTGGTCTCGAGCATCGGCGAGAAATGCGCGAATAGATTCGTCATCGCGGGCGATTACGGGATAGTTGGTTTGGTCGCGGTTCGTTGTCTCAGTGGTGAGCGGTCTTCCGTCGGCAATCCATTTGTCGCGGCCTCCGTCGAGGATTCGAACATCCGCATGACCAAAGAGCTTGAAAACCCACAACGCGTATGTGGCCCACCAGTTGCTCTTGTCGCCATAGAAAACAATCGTGTCGTCCCGCGAAATGCCCTTTTTGCTGAGGAGAGTTGCAAAGTCGTCGGCGGAAAGGTAGTCGCGAACGACGGCGTCGTTGAGCTCGGTGTGCCAATCGACCTTGACTGAGCCGGGGATGTGACCCGTCTGATAAAGGAGAACGTCTTCGTCGGATTCAACAACGACGAGTCCCGGAGTGTTCAAGTTGGCTTCAAGCCACTCAGCGCTGACAAGCGCGTCGGGATGTGCAAACGATGCGAAACGCTCCGAGGTATCAAATGCAACTGACATGTTCCATGACTCCTTTGCAAATTGTGCACGAGGCCCGCGTGATGATCTACTCAATTTTGTCGAAGTAGTCTTGACGGGCGCACTTCGACTCTAAAGATGTCTCACGAGTTGTGCTAATTGCGTTACGAATCCTTTCGCCTCGTGTGCTCGCGCACACCATCACATTCAGGTATTGGCATGCCCCCCGAACTCACGTCAATTTGCGAGCGAACACCTTCACTCGATGCGCAAGCCATCGTTTCTGGCCTGGTTCCACCTCCGCAGTTCGCGAGCGCAACGTTTGAGTCCTACATCCCCGATTCTGATTTTGAATCTCAGGAAGCAGCTCGGCAACGATTGCAGGAGTTCGCTGGGGCAAGCGGCACAATCAAGAC
>JBFYOK010000128.1:0-39876 GCA_041303845.1 Microbacteriaceae bacterium
GAGAAGACGAGCGAGAACGCGGATGGGGAAGTCAGCTGCGACATCGGCGAGGAAGTCGAACTCCTTCTTGGCAAAAGCGTTGTCGAGGGTCGTCGCGGTCAGACCGCGAAGGAAGGTCTCGTATCGCGCGACGCTGTTGGGCGTGAACTCGTTCTGCAGCAGCCGACGGAGTGCGCGGTGGCGAAGCCCGTCCGAATCGATGAGGGAGCGGCGAGCCTCCTCTTGGTCCGAGTCAAGCTCTTCGAGGTTGGTGAAGTGGGTGCTTGTGAAGGTTTCTGGGTCTCGCAACACCTTGACGATGTCGTGGTACTTCATCATCGACCAGAAGCCGCTACCACCGTCAGTTTCGTCGCTCCAGTTGATGGGCGCGGTCTCGCGGAGTTCCGCAAAGAGATCCCAAGGAGCGCCGTTGTCAAAAACATCGAGGTCGGCAAGTGAACGAGTTGCCATTTTGTATCTCCTCATCGAGATTGTTTGGATACGAACAATATAGACAATAATACGCGTGGCTCGTCGTGCTTCGTCAAGTCTGTCCCTCATAATCACGTCAGGGAGATTGTTGAGACGTAATGACTGGTAGCCACACCCTCGCGGAGACAGAAGCGCGCGTCGCGAACCGCCTGAGCCACATGGAACTCGACTTCGAGGCCATGGCGGTTGTCTCGAACCTCTTTCGTGCGGCCAGCGCCGTGCGCAATTACGTCGAGCGAAACGTGCTGCTTGAGAGTGGCCTCAGTTGGACCGCATTCGTCGTTCTGTGGGTCACGTGGATCTGGGAACCTGCCGAAACCCGGGAGATCGCAGGTGAAGCCGGAATCTCGAAGGCCACGCTCACCGGCGTGCTCAGCACGCTCGAAAAGCGAGGACTCGCGCAACGTTCACGAAGCTCTGAAGATGGCCGTCTCGTTTTGGTCACACTGACGCCCGCGGGCGAAGAACTCATGTCCGGTCTGTTCCCGAAGTTCAACCGTCAAGAAATAGAGATGGTGACGCCCGTCCCAGCCGGTCAGCGCGGTTCACTGGCCGACATGCTGCGTGCCATCACCGCAAAAATCGACGGCTAACCGGCGAAACGAGCGCGATCTACTTCGCTGCAGTCTTCGACTTGCCGGATTCGCGCACGAAGGTCTGGAACAGTTCGAGCTGCGGCGAGTTCGAGTCGTAGTTGTCTTCGGGGTGCCACTGCACTCCGAATGCCCACGCGGGAGCATCCATCTTGACCGCTTCGACGTAGCCCTCGGTTGACCGGCCAATGACTTCGAGCCCAGGTGCGACCTGGTCAATCATTTGGTGGTGGTAGCAACTCGCCTCGAGCGTCGGCGACGACAGGCCGAGTTCGGCGACATACGTGTCAATCGTGACGGGGGCCACATGGTGTTGGTGTGGCGAGTCCATGTGCTGAACGAGAGTTCCGCCCAGCGCGACGTTCGTGATCTGAAGCCCACGACAAATAGCAAGCACCGGGATGCCCGCGCCCAGCGCGTAGCGAACGAGCGAGATGTCCGCCTCGTCGGCTAGGTCATCCACGTCGTAGACATGCTCGCTGGCAATCTCTTGGCCATAGGTTTTCGGATTGATGTCCGCTCCGCCAGGCATGAGCACGCCGTCGATTCCGCGCAGGCGCTGTTCCCAGTCGGTGCCGGCGGGGCCAGCGGCTGCAATCATGGTCAGCGGCTCGCCGCCAGCGGCCCACACAGCTTCGGCGAGACGACGGGCCGTGACAATGGCCCCGTATCGAGTTGCCGACGTGGATTCAGCGAAGCGGGCGAGAATCGCGATTCGGGGGCGTTGGCCCGTGAGATGCGACTGTGTCATGAGGAGCCTCCCGAAAAATAGGCACGTCTGAGGAGTTGACTTTCACATCGTACCGATAATCATTAGTATACGAATGATTCTTTATTCACGACGTTGTGAGGTCCTTTCTACATGAGCACGATTAGCGTTGCCGGTGCTGACATCGACACTCGCCACTTCATCGGTGGAGCGCGAGTGGCGTCAGCCGAGACCTACACGAACACGTCTCCCATCGACGGCACGTTCTTGGGCGAGATTTCGCGCGGAGGCGCTGTTGAAGTCGAACAAGCCGTCGCAGCTGCGCGCGCTGCCTTCCCGGCATGGGCTGCACTGGGGCCGCAGGGTCGTGGCGAACTTCTTCACAAACTTGCCGACCTCGTGGAAGAGAACAACGAAACGCTCTCTCAGCTCGAGACGATGGATAACGGATCGCTTCTGCGCTCTCACCGACGGGGCGTGATGCCTCGTGTGGCGATGAACATTCGATTCTTCGCAGACTGGGCAATGAACGAGCTGCACCACGAACCGTTCGAGACACGTGGACACACCAACAACGTGAGCTGGGACCCGTCGGGAGTCGCGGCACTCATCACGCCCTGGAATGCACCACTCATGTTGGCCACATGGAAGATTGGCCCGGCGCTCGCCGCGGGCGACACGGTCATCTTGAAGCCGGCCGAGTGGACGCCGCTCAGCGCATCCTTCTTTGCCGACTTGACCGTGAAGGCGGGAATCCCTGCGGGCGTTTTCAACGTCGTGCAGGGTTACGGAGCTGAGGCCGGTGCTGCACTGGTCGCGCATCCGGGTATCTCACGCATTTCATTCACCGGCTCCGTGCCGACGGCCAAGATCATTGCTCGCTCCGCTGCGGACAATCTCACACCGTGCTCGTTCGAGCTCGGTGGAAAGAGCCCGATGATTGTGCTGGGAGACGCCGATCTCGATATGGCTGCCGAAATCGCGGTCGAGCAGTATGACAACGCTGGCCAGGTTTGCCTGTCGGGTACTCGCATTTTTGTGCATGAATCGGTTGCCGAGCAGTTCGCAGCAAAGTTTGCCGAGCGGGCGGCCAAGATCAAGCAGGGCGACCCACGCGATGAAGACACCGACATCGGCCCGCAGATTCACCAGGTGCACTTTGATCGAATCAAAGGGTTCGTCGACCGCGCGGCAGCAGAGGGTCAGAGCATTGTCTGGGGTGGAAAGCCGAACGACGAACTCGGGGGTCTTTACTTCACACCAACTTTGGTGATGGAGCCGACCCCGGGATCAGAGGTTGTCAGCCAAGAGATCTTCGGGCCTGTGCTGACGATGATGACGTTCAGCACAGATGAAGAGGTCATCGAACGAGCAAACGGCACCGAGTTCGGCCTTGCCGCCGTTGTCGTCTCTGGCAACAAAGCTCACGCGAAGAAGATTACGGATGTGCTCGTCGCAGGAACCATCTGGGTGAACTGCTTCTTCGTGCGCGACCTGCGTGCTCCGTTCGGTGGCTCGAAAAAGTCGGGCATCGGGCGCGACGGCGGCACGTGGTCATTTGATTTCTACGCCGATGTCAAGAACACCGTCGTATCTCCAAACGGATGGAAGGAATAGCAATGGGTGAAGTTGTCGGAGCAGCACTGTTGGCGCACGTCCCAACAATCATGTTGCCCAAAGAGATTCGTTACGAACTCAACGAAGGCAAAGAGATTTCCCTCGTTCCGGGGCTTCACCGACTTCGCGAAGAGGTCATGGAAAAGCTCGACTACGACACCGTTGTCGTGCTCGACAGCCACTGGGCCACGACGGTCGAATTCGTCATCACCTCGCATGATCACCGCGAGGGTTTCTACACCTCAGAAGAGTTGCCACGTGGCATGAGTGGCGTTCCCTATGCGTTCCGTGGCGATCGCGAGCTCGCAGAATCCGTCGCGAAGTACGACGAGAAAAACGGCACTTGGATCACCCCCATCGACGACCCACACCTGCCGGTGTTCTACGCAACCATCAACCTTTGGGACTACCTGGGTAAGGGACTCGACAAGCGTTGGGTCAGCATCTCTGTGTGCCAGACCGCAACCACGGAAGACTTCTTGCGTGCCGGCCGTGCACTCGGCGAAGCGATTCGTGACAGCGACCGCAAGGTGCTGTTGCTCGCATCGGGCGCGCTGTCGCACACGTTCTACCCCTTGCGTGAATTGCGTTCACACGAGGCCAGCGATCCCAAGCACATCTTCTCACCAGAGGCCCGCGCCGCAGATGAAGAGCGCATCGAGTGGTTCAAGGCAGGCGATCACGCGCGCGTGCTCGAGACGATGCCGGAGTTCAAGAAGTACAAGCCCGAGGCGAACTTCTCGCACTACTTGACCATGATTGGCGCAATCGGCGAAGAGGCTGTGACGTCGAAGGGCGAGATGTACTCCGAGTACGAGAACTCGGTGGGCACCGGTCAGGTGCACATCTACTTCCCGAAGCCTGAAGGCGGCTTCCCTGCGCCGAAAGACGTGGTGCTCGCACGATGACCGAATACCGCCGCATCCTGCTCGATGGCTACCCGGTGCAGGTCGTTCGCGAGGGAGAGACGCTCGTCGCGCCAGACGGGCGACGCATTGCGATTGAGGATGCGCAACACCTTGCCCCCGCGGAGCCGACGAAGATCATCGCTGTGCACCTGAACTACGACAGTCGCACGAAGGAGTTCATGACGAAACTCCCGTCTGCCCCGACGTACTTTCACAAGCCCATCACTGCCCTCAACTCGCACAAGGGCGCGATTGTTCGCCCGGCCGGTTGCAAGTGGCTCAACTACGAGGGTGAAATCGTCATCGTGATTGGCAAGACCTGCCGCAACATTTCGCCAGCGGAAGCTGGCGAGTACATCGCCGGGTACACCGTCGGCAACGATTACGGACTGCACGATTTTCGCGACACGGATGCGGGTTCGATGTTGCGCGTCAAGGGCTCCGACACGCTCGCACCCGTCGGCCCCGGGCTGGTCACCGACTGGGACTTCACCAACAAGATGATTCGCACATACGTGAACGGTGAAGTGAAGCAAGAAGACAACACCGACAACATGGAGTGGGACATGCACTACCTCGTTGCCGACATTGCGCGCACGATCACCTTGGTTCCGGGAGACATGTTGTTCTCGGGCACGCCCGCTTTCTCGCGCCCAGTGTTCCCGGGCGACATCGTTGAGGTCGAAGTTGAAGGCCTCGGCCGCTTGACCAACCACATCGTCGAAGGCCCCACCCCGATTCGCACGGATGTTGGTGCCCAACCCACCGAAAGTGAAGAGGTCGTTTCGACGGCTCTCGGTGGAGACTGGGAGTTCCGAGGAATCCGTACTCCATCCAAAGATCTCTACCCATCGACCGTTGAGGAGAAAAACTAATGCTCAAGATTCATGTTGACATGAACAAGTGCCAGCACTACGGCCAGTGTGTCTTCGACGCTCCGAACGTGTTTCGTCTGAATGAGGATGACAAGCTCGAATACGAGCACACGGCTGACGACAGCGAACGCGACAACATCCAGCTCGCCATCGACATCTGCCCGATGCAGGCCATTTCGTTCGTCGAGTAACTCACCGAACGCGAGACACACGTGTCAAACCCCGTCGTCATCGTCGGCGCTTCAATGGGTGGGCTGCGCGCAGCCGAAACCTTGAGGAAGAGCGGATACTCAGGGCCACTGGTCGTCATCGGTGACGAGCCTCACGCCCCGTACAACCGCCCGCCGCTGTCGAAGGAGGTTCTCGCCGAAGACGTCAGCCACGCTGCGGTGGCTTTCCCTCTCGCCGAGATACTCGATGACGTCCAATGGGTGCTGGGGCGTGCTGTTGTCTCGACCGACCTTTCCGCGCAGAACGTGACCCTCGATGACGGCACCACGATTGACTACAGCTCGTTGATTATCGCGACCGGGTTGCGTCCGCGCCGGCTCAACCTGCCCGGTCAGCCAACTCACGGTGTGCACGCGATTCGCACACTCGATGATGCAATGCGTCTGCGCAGCGAGCTCGTTCCCGGAGCTCGAGTTGTCGTATTCGGTGCGGGATTCATCGGATGCGAGACGGCCGCCACTGCCACAAAACTCGGCTGCCAGGTGACGGTTGTCGGCAAGGGAAGCATCCCCATGCTGCGACCACTCGGCCAGCAACTCGCCGAAGACGTTCAGCGTCGCAACGAAGACCGTGGCGTGACGTTCATTTCGAACGCATGCCTCGTGCAGATTTTGTCCGATGAAGCGAGTGACCGCGTCACGGGCGTCGTGCTCGACAACGGACAGACGCTCGACTGCGATGTCGTGATTGAGGCGCTGGGTTCGTTGCCGAACACGGAATTTCTCGCCGGAAACGACATTGACATCGAATCCGGGGTTCACGTCAACGACACGTTGCACGCATTGCGGGAGAACGGAGAGGCGTGGGAGAACGTGTACGCAATCGGAGACGTCGCCCGATTCCCCATCCCACAGTTTGATTCTCAGACGCGTCGCGTTGAGCACTGGAACATCCCGACCGAAATGGCCCGAAAGGTCGGCAAGCAGGTTGCGCTCGCGCACGGTGATGACGTGGATGCGCATCGAGATGAACTCGCAAAACCCTTCGCGCCCATCCCGAGCTTTTGGAGTGACCAGTTCGACGTGAGCCTTCTCGCCTATGGGTTGCTCGATCAGGGTGACGAAGTCAAGCTTCTCGAGGGTGACGTCGGCGCCGACTGCATCTACGGCTATTTCAAGGGTGACGCCATGGTGGGTGTCTGCGGAATTGGTATGCGCTCAAAGGTGATGGGCTACCGCAACAAAGTTGGTCTCAACTTCGCGCAGTAGCCCACCGGCCACGATCCTCTAGCTAACGAACAGCGGAACAAGCGCTCCTGAGAACACCTGCCACGCGAGCACGCTCTTGGCAACCAAGCTGAGCGTGATGTACATGCGCTCGCCGCGCAGGTAGTTTCGCCATCCGCCAACCTGGTGGTACTGCAGAGCCTGGTTGATGGCGAAGGTGTTGAAGAACACGAACAGCGACACGATGATGCCGATGACGAATCCGGGGACCTCGGCAGCGTTCGTTGAACCGGGCTGCAGTGTGAGGATTGCGATGATGATCCAGGGGACGATACCCGTCATCGAGCCGAAGATGAACGGCAGGAACTTCTTGTTTCCCGGTGTCTCGTACTTTTCTTGCAGTGCACCGAACATGATCATGGATGCGTTGACCGCAAAGATTGCGAACAGCGCACCGACATCGGTCACGCCTGTGAGCTGGGCGATGAGCCAAATCATGACGGACGAACTGAGCGAGTACTCGGTCCAACGGAAGTAGTTGTGGTTCTGCTTCAGACCAGCTGCATAGCGGTTGAAGACACCTGGCCACGAAATCAAGAAGTGGAAGAACGCCGACAAAAAGAGGAAGGCAACCACACCGAGTCCGAGGTTGACGTCGAACAACGTGACGCGTTCGACGGGGACGTCGACACCGGGAGGGCCGGTCATGTAGTCGACGGTTACGGGGAATGCAACCTGAGTACTGAGCTTTGTCAGCACAAACAGGAATGCGGCACCCTGAATGAAGTGAATCGCACCAGCAACAATGTTGTAGACGCGAAGTCGTTTGATTTGCTCGTCATCGGAGCGGATTTTGCGTGCCATGGGGCATCTCTTTTCTGGCACCACAGTGTCGGTGCCCTTCTGGTTAGTTTGACTGAGCCACGGGGTACCGTCAATGACCGCCACACCCCAGCGCGCGGGTTCGCATAATGTGAGGAGTGACGAAATGAAGAGTGAGGAACTCGCAATGTCAGAGTCTGTCTCAGGTAAATCACCCGCCGACGGCGAACGCCCCGCTGCATATCAGCGGACCGGCGCGCCCGGTAAGGGGTCGCCAGAATACGAGGCGATGGATCAGCTTGCAAAGCTCTTTGAGGCTCAGGTTGAGGAGCTCCGAGGGGACGAAGCGCCCAAGCAGCACTAGGCCTGAACTGCTCGACGCACATCCTGTGCGAGTCGGTATTGTGAGAAAGGCCCAGATTTCACGAAGGAGTGGCAATGAGCACGTACGTCGTAACTAATCCTGCAACTGGTGAAAAGAGCGCACCTTTCGCGCAAGCCACCGATGCAGACATCGCGAAGGCCGTCAGCCTCGCACACGAGACGCACCAGTCGTGGTCTAAGTCCACGAGTGTTTCCGAGCGTTCCGCTCTCATTGAGAAGGTTGCGGAACTGCACCGCGAACGACGCGAACACCTAGCCGAAATCATCGTGCGCGAGATGGGTAAGCCTCTCGCGCAGGCTCTCGGAGAGGTCGACTTCACCGCAGACATCTACTCGTTTTATGCGACCAACGGAGAGCGCTTTCTCGCCGATGAGCAGATTGCCGAGTTCGAAGGAGATGGAGAGGCGTTCATCCGCCGCTCATCGCTCGGCGCGCTGCTCGGCATCATGCCGTGGAACTTCCCGTATTACCAGGTCGCACGATTTGCTGGCCCGAACCTCGTTCTCGGTAACACGATTCTGTTGAAGCACGCGTCACAGTGCCCGGAGTCTGCTGGAGCGATGGAGAAGATTTTCATCGACGCTGGCTTCCCAATCGGCGCGTACCAGAATCTTTACGCTGACAGCAAGCAGATTGCGACGATTATCGCTGACCCACATGTTCAGGGCGTTTCGCTGACCGGGTCAGAGCGCGCTGGTGCGGCCGTCGCCGAACTTGCCGGCCGCCACTTGAAGAAGGTTGTTCTTGAGCTCGGTGGTTCCGACCCCTTTATCTTGCTCAGCACCGATGACATGGACTCGGCTGTCGAGTCTGCGGTTGCCGCTCGAAACGATAACAACGGCCAAGCGTGTAACGCCGGCAAGCGCTTCATCGTCATCGAGAGCCACTACGACGAATTCTTGGCCAAGTTCACGGCTGCACTGTTGGCTTCTGTTCCCGGTGACCCAATGGATGACGATACGTACCTCGGACCACTCTCGTCGGCCGGTGCCGCAGACGGACTGCAGGAGCAGGTCGATCGCGCGCTCTCGCAGGGAGCGACGGTTGCCGCCCGCGGTGACCGCAACGGAAACTACTTCTCGAGCGTCGTGCTGACTGGCATCACCTCGAAGATGGATGCGCACCACGAGGAATTCTTCGGACCGGTTGCATTGGTGTACAAGGTGAAAGACGAGGCGGAAGCTGTGGCGCTCGCCAACGACACTCCATTCGGCCTCGGCTCGTACGTGTTCTCGACGGACAAGGCGCAGGTCATGCGTGTTGCCGACCAGATTGAAGCGGGCATGGTTTACGTGAACGGCGTCGGACTCGACAGTCCGGAACTCCCGTTTGGTGGAGTCAAGCGTTCCGGTTTCGGACGCGAGCTCGGCCGCTTCGGCATCGAAGAGTTCGTCAACCGCAAGCTCATCCGCATTCTCAAGTAGTTCAGCGTGAATGGCCGTTGCCTCTCCCGAGGTGACGGCCATTCCTCTTCAGAAGGAGCCCGATTGTGGCGTCACAGCTCTCAATGACAGATCAGGTCCAGGGGCGTTCGGAGTCTGTAGCGCTCATAGTTGGCGGAATCTCCGCCGTCTTCGGGCTCATCGCAGGCTTGGTGTTCTTGCGGATATCCCAGATGGCGCTCTTTGGCGAGGGCTCAGTTGGATACCTGGCTGCATGGTCGTGCACGATTGTCGGCATTCCCGCGTTCGCGTTTGGGTACCTTCGGTCAGCGAAGCTCGACAAGGTTCGAAACGCGTGGCACAAGGAGCATCCTGTGCGTGCGGCCATCAACGCCACCGCACTGACGCTCACCGGAGCTTTCGTTACCTATTTGCTTGCGGCCGGGCTCTTCTACGTTTTTCAGGCAGCATTTTCCGGCATGTTGGTGCAGCGTTCATCGGGAGTAGTCATTGTCGCTGTGACGGCCGCGGTGGCCGGGTACATGCTCTTTACGATTGCGAGCAATGTCACAACTGAGACAGTCTCAACTCTGCTGACACTTTTCTTATTCACCGGCGTGCTCGGCAGTATGTTGACCGCACAAGATCCGCGATGGTGGCAAGTCAACTTCAGCTTCTTGGGCTCGGGACTAGGAGACCCGCTCTCGGCAATGGCATTCAACATCACGATCACGCTGTCTGGAGTGGTGCTGACGACGATGGCGGATTACCTCACGCGAGATCTCTACGAGATTGTCGCTCTGAGCGGAATCGATCGCCCAGCCCGACGCGTCAACGTGATTCGCGCTCTCATGATGGTGATCGGTGTGGCATTCATGTTCGTCGGCCTTTTCCCGGTCGACAAGTTGCTCATCATGCACAACATCGGCGCCCAGGGGCTCTTCATCGGCTTCGGACTTCTCGTCATTTCCGTGCCGATTCTCACCAAGGTGTTTTCTCGGAGTTTTCAGATCACGTCCGTAATCTTCTTCGTGCTCACGCTATGGTCCGTGCTGCTCTTCAAACCGTTTGGGTATTACAACCTCACCGGACTTGAAATCATTGCTATCGCGCTGGTTTTCGTGTGGCTCATTCTCTTCGTGCGCACCACGGCAGCGGTCAAGCAGGATGTTCGACGCGAGGAAGCGCAGGAGCTCGGCCTCTAGTCCGGAGCGCCGACTGGAGTGTTCATCGCAGCCCACGCCCACGCCGTTGCGTCTTCGGCAGGCGGCAGGGGGTCCATGTTGATCCACTCGCGCAGAATGCCGATGAATGAACCGGCCAGGCTCGCAGCCTGAACATTGACGGGGACTGAACTGGCCGACGGAACGCCCGGTTGAGAGAGTCCATATGTCGCAAGCTGGATGATGCGGTCCGAAAGCCTGGCCACAATGAGGGGCGACCCGGTCGAGCTCAACACTGTTTGGTACAGGGACGCGTTCTCCTGGACATGCGCGAAGTATCTCGTGATGAGGGCGCGAGGATCTGACTCGCCCATCGCCTCGATATCGGCCTCAAGCTGCGACTGTGCCTGCTCGGCAAATCGGTCCAATGCGTCCGCCAAGAGGGTCTCTTTGTCGGCATAGTGCTGGTAAAACGTGCTTCGATTCACTCCAGCGGCGTCAGCAATCATGGAGACGGACAGCGCCGGGAAGCCTTCGGTACGACACAGTTCGAGAAGGGCATCCTGCAGGCTTTGCTGTGTTCGCGCAATCCGGGGATCCATTCAATCGCTTTCTGTGAAAAAGGTGTTAAACACGTGGGCCAGATTGTTGTAACCGACACCTGTCCTTTATCCTACAAGTGTCGTTTTTCTCCTGCTGGCCATTCCGATGATGCAATTTCCGGCAAATCACTGTCAAAGGAATGCACCATGGCCTCATTGCTCTACCGTCTCGGTCAATTTTCTGCCCGCCGCGCGTGGCTCGTACTTGTCACGTGGCTTCTCGTTTTGGTTGCCGCAGCTGCTGCGGCCTTCGGACTCGGGGGAACGTTCTCGTCATCGATGACGCTCAATGGGACCCCGTCTCAAAGCGTGATTGATCAACTCACGGAGTCATTTCCCGACGCGTCACGAGGAAGTGCGCAGTTTGTCTTTCACAAGTCAGACGGCACAGCTTTCACAGACGCAGAGCGCGAAGCCATCGACGTCGCGTTGACAAAGACGGCCGCCCTCGAGGGAGTGGATGGTGTCATCAACCCGTTCTCGGCTCAAGCGGCTAAGGACGAAAAAATCGCGGAGCTGGTTGACGCGCAACAAAAAATCGATGCGGCACCGAAGCAACTAGCCGACGGACAGGCTGCGATTGATTCAGGCTGGGCCAAGATTGCCGAGGCAGAAAATCAACTCGCGAGCGGCCAGGCCCAGATCGCCTCGGGACTCAAGCAAGTTGCAGACACGCGGCCATCCCTCGAATCGAATAAGTCGCAGCTTCAGTCGGCGATCGCTCAGGCAACCTCGAATGGCGCACCGCAGTCTCAGATTGACCAGCTCACGGGTCAGTTGCAGCAGGTCACGTCTGGGCTTGAACAGCTCGATGAGTCCGCTGCGGCACTCGCCAGTGCTCGGGTCGCGAGTCTCGCGGGTCAGGCAGAGATTGCGGACAACAAGCAGGCCTTGACGGATGCGCAGACGGAGCTCGACATCGCTCGCGCTGATCTTCCTGGTCAAATTCAAAAAGTCACATGGGGCCAGGAACTTCTCGCAGCCGCGGACAAGTACCGCGCTGTTTCCGTCGATTCGCAGACGGCACTCGGTGGCGTGTATTTCACCACACCCTTGTCGGACGTTTCCTCCGAGACCAAAGACGCAGTCATCGACTCGTTGTCGAAGCTCGGTCTGACGAATGTCGAAGTTGAATTCTCTAAGGAACTCGCCACGTCACTCGGAAGCATTGTTGGTCCCGGCGAGATCGTCGGACTCGTCATCGCCGGAGTCGTGCTGTTCATCATGCTCAGCACTCTCATCGCCGCCGGTCTGCCCGTCCTCACAGCACTTTTAGGTGTTGCGATTAGTGCGCTGGGAGCTTTCGCACTCTCATCGGTCATCGAAATGAACTCAACGACGCCCACGCTGGCGGTCATGCTTGGACTTGCCGTGGGCATCGACTACTCCCTGTTCGTTCTCAATCGCCACCGCCGCCAACTCAAAGCTGGCGTGCCGGTGCAGGAATCGATTGCCTTGGCCAACGGAACGTCGGGAAGTGCCGTGCTCTTCGCCGGGCTGACCGTGATTATCGCGCTCCTAGCGCTCAACCTCACGGGCATCGGATTCCTTGGCCTTATGGGAAGCATCGGAGCCATTGCCATTGCAATCTCGGTCATCGCGGCGTTGACATTTACGCCTGCCCTGATGAAGTTTGCAGGGCTAAAGGTGCTCAGTCGAAAGGAACGCGCCCGCCTCGACCTGGACAAGACAGGATCGATTCCCGTCGTGTCCGAAAAGGCCGCCACCAAGGCAAACCGCGAAGTTTGGGCGGCGAAGCGACCTGTTTGGGCACTCGTCATCACAGTTGGAGTGCTACTCGTAACCGCGATTCCCTTTGCCTCGATGCGTCTGGGCCTCTCCGACGGATTCTCTGAGCCCGTTGAATCGACCCAGTATCGCGCCTATGAGCTCACCAGCGAAGGCTTTGGTGCGGGACAGAACGGCCAGATTACCGCGGCCGTCTCGTTTGATCAGCCTCTGGTCGGTGATGACGTGCTCGCCACGCAAGCCGACATCGCCTCAACGCTGATGGCTGTTGAGAATGTTGAGGCCGTCGTTGCCGGATCTCCATCTCCTGACTCAAAAACCCTGGTCTTCTCTGTTGTGCCGAGTGAAGGACCGGCGACGGTGTCTACGGAGCAGGTCGTCTACGACTTGCGCGCAAAATCTGGCGCAGTCGAAGCAACTACGGGCGGAGAACTCGGAATAACGGGCCTTGCCGCGGTCAACATTGACATTTCGAAGAAGCTCGCGGATGCACTTCCTCTTTATCTCGGAACCGTTCTCGCACTGAGTGTGCTCTTGATGATTCTCGTATTCCGGTCAATCGCCGTCCCCCTTGTTGCGAGTGCCGGGTTCTTGCTTTCGGTTTTGGCCGCACTCGGCGCCGTGACCGCGGTCTACCAATGGGGCTGGTTGGGCTCTGTATTCGGGGTGCACAACCCTGGACCAATCATGAACTTCTTGCCGACAATCCTGATCGGAGTTCTGTTCGGCTTGGCCATGGACTACCAGCTCTTTATCGCCACGGGAATCCGTGAGGCATACGTGCACGGCGATTCGGCGCGAGTCGCTATCACGCGGGGCGTTCACGCCGGGCGCGCGGTCGTCATCGCTGCCGCCATCATCATGATTGCTGTCTTCGGCAGCTTCGCCTTCGCCGAGTCAACAATGATTCGACCGATGGGATTTGGCCTCGCATTCGGAGTCCTTGTGGATGCCTTCCTCGTTCGACTTCTGCTTATTCCGGCAGTGCTTCGACTGCTGGGTAAGGGCGCCTGGTGGTTGCCATCCTGGCTAGATCGCGTCCTTCCGAATGTCGACGTGGAGGGATCCTCCCTCGAACGCGGGCAACGCAAGCAGGAGGTTGTGCTCGTCGCCTAGCGGAGCGAAAAAGGCGCAAAACGCCGAGTTTTCGAACCTCATCGAATCGGCACTTGACAGCAGGCAAGCCGTGGCATTAGATAGTGTTCATTCTCACTAAACATTCAGTGAGAATGAACACTCAGCCACTGCTCAAAGTCAGGTAGTCATGACCAAGCGTCACGTGATCAAGAAGGCCGCCCAGGCGGATTTCCGGGTCGAACTGGGCATCGCCCCAGATTCAACCGGATACTCGCGTTGGCGCGCCGTGGGTTATGACGATGGCGCGGCTCACACCGACTTCGGGCTGTCCCGACTCGCTCCAGGCGGTTCCATACCGACTCACGTTCATTCGTTTGAAGAGCAATTCAACCTCATCTCGGGTGAAGTCATTCTTGTTACCCCCGAGGCAACGGTGCACTTGGTTGCGGGCGACTACGGCGTGATTCCCATCGGGGTTCCCCACTCGTGGCACACCGTTGGAAACGAGGTCGCCGAGTGGGCAGACATTCTCTCGCCACCTCCCCGTTCGGCGCAGAACTTTGACACCTACCGTGTGGCCGACGAGTCAGCTGGGACTCCGACGAAAGTGGATGCTCGCGACCCGCGCACGCGCTCGTTCGGAAACATCACCGAGAGTCACATGAACCCCGGGCGCCAGTCGCAGGAACTCTTGGCTGTCTCAGCCAGCATGCGCACGGCGTTGCTCGTCTACAGTGGCATCTCGCTCAAGATGATGGTCGATTCCGATCTCGGGGCGGTTGCGTCGACGATGTTCATGGTCCAGTACGAACCTGACGGTAAAGCCGGACCTCACGATCATCCGCTCGAAGAGGCCTATCTCATCATGGACGGCGAGGTCGACGCGTGGTTCGACGGGGAATACGTGCGGATGGTTCCCGGGGACATGGCCTGGGCCGGAGTGGGCTGTATTCACGCATTCCAAGCGGTTGGTGCTCCCGTGCGTTGGCTCGAGACTCAGTCGCCGCAGATGCCTCACCGTCACGCCTACCGGTTCTCGCGTGACTGGCAGTACCTGAGCGAGAAACTTGAGGGGGAGAAGTGAGCACGAAAACAACACTGATTGTCGGCGGCACGTCGGGTATCGGACTCGAACTCGCCCAGACGCTCATCGCCCGTGGCGAGAAGGTCATCATCACCGGTCGCGAGACGGAACGCGCACAGGCTATTGCCGCAACGCTCGGTTCTTCGGCAAGCGGTCTCGGCGTAGACCTCTCGGTGCCTGAATCAATCGCCGAATCTCTCAAGAGTGTGGGTGAGGTCAACGGCCTCGTTTTGGCAGGCATTTTGCGCGACGCCAACACCGTGCGCGACTACAACATCGATCGAGCAAAGCTGCTCGTCACACTGAAGCTGGTGGGATACACCGAGACTGTTCACACGCTGCTCGGTCGCCTTCCGGAAAATCGCGACACAGCGATTGTTCTTTTCGGTGGACGTGCAAAGGATGCCCCGTACCCGGGTTCGACCACGGTTTCGTCAATCAACGGCGGCGTCGAAGGCCTCACGCGAACGATGGCACTCGAGCTTGCCCCCATGCGCGTCAACGCAATTCACCCCGGCATCATCGGCAACAGCCCTTTCTGGAGTGACAAGCCGGCCGGCGTTCTCGACGGATACGAATCGCGCACACCAGGCGGAGAGCTCGCGACCATGGAAGACGTGGTCGGGGCAACGCTCTTTTTGCTCGACAACAAGGGAACATCCGGAACCAATATTTATGTCGACCGTGGCTGGCGACTGACCTAAGCACCACCGCACCAAACGCACCATCACCACACAACAGCAGTTGCTCAACGAGGAGGAACAATGTCAACCAAGACAAAGGCAAGCGACTTCACCGCAGGTCGACCCGTCGTCTTTCGCAATGGAACCGTCATCACGGTCGACAAGCAGGGCGTGCTGTACGACGCCGATGTGTTGATCATCAATGACGAAATCGCCGGAGTTGGGCACAAGCTCGACGTGCCGGAAGGAACCGTCGAGATTGACGCCAAGGGCGGCATCGTCATGCCCGGCATGATCGACACGCACCGCCACATGTGGCAGACGGCGCTTCGCGGCTACGGCGGCGACTGGGCACTGACTCAGTACTTCGTCTTCTACTACCTGACCTGGGGTCACGTGTTCCGGCCAGAAGACATCAAGGCCGGAAACCTGCTCAGCGCACTCGAGTCGGTCGACCAGGGCATCACGACAACCCTCGACTGGTCGCACGCTTTGCGTACGCCGGAATACGCGGATGCAGCCGTGGAGTCGTTGAAGGAGATTCCGGGACGCTTCGTTCTCGCTTACGGAAACTACCTCGGAGCACCGTGGGAGTGGGCAAACGCACCAGAGTTCCGAAGCTGGGTCGACAACTTCAAGACGAGCGACATGCTCGGTCTTCAGCTCGCTTTCGACGTCACCGGCGCCGAGGGCTTCCCTGAGGAGTCAGCGTTCAAGGCTGCTCGTGACCTCGACCTGCGCGTCACCACGCACGCCGGTGTTTGGGGTGCAACCACCGACACAAGCATCAGTCAGATGTACGACGGTGGCTGGATGACCGACAAGGTCTGCTACGTGCACGCGTCGTCGCTCGGCAAGGAGAGCTACCAGAAGATCGCCGCCACCGGAGGAACCGTTTCGGTTTCCACCGAGAGCGAGCAGAGTGCTGGCCAGGGCTACCCCTCGTCGTGGGAGATCAAGAAGTACGGCATCACGAGCTCACTGTCGATGGACACGAGCGTCTGGTGGAGCGCGGACTTCTTCTCGGCAATGCGTTCGACGCTCAGTGCGTTCCGTTCGCGTGACCACCTTGAGGCGCAGTCCAAGGGCGAGACTGTCACGGTCAACCGCATGACGGCAGAAGACGCCGTCTGGCAGGCGACTATGGGTGGCGCTCACTCGCTTGGCATGAGCGACAAGATCGGCTCGATCACCGTCGGCAAGAAGGCAGACGTCGTGCTGCTCAAGAACGACGAGTCGCCCGCGATGACGCCGATCCTGAACCCCTACGCTCACGTGGTCTACCAGGCCGGCACGGCGGATGTTCACACTGTCGTCGTGAACGGAAAGGTCGTCAAGTTCGACGGCGAGCGTATCGGGCTGCCATTGGCGCCGATTCGTGACAAGGTCGCCAACTCGGTCGAGTACGTTCGCGGACAGCTCGGGCCAGACCAGTGGAACGAGTGGATGAGCCCAGCGATTCCTGAAGACGAGCCCATCCCGAACCCCTACACCTACGGGTAGTAGAGGCACCCCGGCGCATCAGCGCCATCGCGCCGAGGCGCATCCTTTCTTCAACTTCACTGATGAAGAAAAACCAAACAAGAGAGGTAACACATGAACAAGAAACTACGGACAGCGTTGTCCCTAGTGGCTGTCACAGCGGTAGCCACACTCGGACTCGCAGGTTGCTCGAGCGACAGCTCGGGCGGCGACGCACCTCAGATTGCGTACATGTCGTTCGCTGTCACCAACAGCTACGACTCGCCCATGCTGGCTGCCGCTAAGGCCGTTGCAGAAGCGAACGGTGCTGTGGTCACAGTATTCGACGCAAACAACGACCCCAACGCTCAGTACCAGCAGTTGCAGGACGTCATCACGTCCGGCAAGTACCAGGGCATCATCACTCAGCCAATCTTCGGAACGGGTCTCACCGACCTCGTCTCGCAGGCAATTGAGGCTGGCATCAAGGTTGTCAACATGGACCAGATCCTCGGCCCAGACTTGACGACGTTCGAGTCGCAGGTTGAGGGACTGTCGGGCAACGTTGTCTTCGTTCCTACTGAGCTCGGCACCAAGCTCGGCGAGCAGGTCGTTGCTGCGTGTGAATCGCAGAAGCTCGACCCTTGCAACGTTGGCTACATGTACAACATCAAGGCTTCGGCTCTTGACGTTGCCACGAAGGAAGCCTTCGACGCAGCTATTGCTGGTTCCCCAGTCAAGATCGTCGGCGAGGGTGAAGGCTTCTTCACGCCGTCGTTCGCATTGAAGGCTGTTCAGGACATGCTCCAGGCTCAGCCCAACATCAACCTGATCGCAGGTTCTGACCAGAGCATCCAGGGAGCCGTTCAGGCTATCGACGGTGCGGGTCTGACCGGCAAGATCCTCCTGGTTGGCTTCGGCGGCAGCTCAACGGCTGTCACCGGTGTTGCTAGTGGCGCTTGGTTCGCTGATGTCGCGCAGGCTCCGGCTACGACCGGCAAGCTCGCGATGCAGCAGCTGCTCGACGCCCTCAAGAACGGCACGGTTACTCCTGGTACCAACCCGCTCGCTGGTCTGCCGAACAACGGTGTCATCACCAAGGACACGGCAAGTCAGTTCACTGGTGAGTGGATCGGCTAACCACAAAAATGCAGGCTAATCAGCCCCAGTCCGGCCTCTCGGAGTTCCACGTGGAACTCCGAGGGGTCGGCAAGGCCTTCGGCGGCACTCCCGTGCTGAAGGACATCTCTCTCGCAATCCGTCGCGGATCGGTACACGCGCTGGTTGGAGAAAACGGAGCGGGTAAGTCCACGCTCAGCAAGATCATTTCGGGTATCTACACGCCCGATAGTGGAGAGGTCGTCGTTGACGGCGAGACCGTCCACCTGCGTCGCACCCGCGACGCTCTCAAGATTGGCATCGTCACGATTGCCCAAGAGCTTGCGCTTGTTCCGTCGCTGACGGTTGCGCAGAATGTCTTTCTCGGAAACGAGCCGACCAAGGCAGGTTTCACTAACTCGCGCGCATTGCGCAAAGCCTTCAACGAACTCACTCGCGACGTCGGATTCGAGCTAAACCCGGATGACGTTGCGGGCACCTTGCGAACCGCGGATCAGCAAAAAGTTGAGATCCTGCGTGCGCTTGCGAGTGGATCATCCTTCATCATCATGGATGAGCCGACCGCCGCACTGTCAGGCAAGGACGTCGCCCGCCTGCATGACCTCATCCGTTCGCTCGCTGCTTCGGGGTGCACGGTTCTCCTGATTTCGCACTTCTTGACGGAGGTGCTTGACCTCGCAGACGACATCACGATTTTGCGTGATGGCGAACTGATTCGCACCGGTCCGGCGAAGAAGGAAACCGAAGACACACTCATCGCAGGCATGCTCGGACGTGAACTCAGCTCGCTGTTCCCCCAGAAGCCTGCTGAGCCTCAAGAGAGCACGACTCCGGTCTTGTCGGTGCGGGAGATGATCGCACCAGGCGTGAATCGCGTCTCTTTCGACATTCGGCCGGGCGAAATCGTCGGGCTCGCCGGACTGGTCGGCGCAGGCCGGTCAGAAATTGCGCAGGCAGTCTTCGGCGCGACAAAGCGCGCCGGGGGAACGGTAACCGTTGACGGCACCGAGGTCGCTCAAGGTGTTCGCGCCAGCCTGAGCCGAGGAATCTTCATGATTCCCGAGTCGCGCAAAGACCAGGCCTTGTTCCTGCAGCGATCGATTCGTGAGAACGTCACGATGTCGAATCTCAGCCGATTTGCCCGCGCATTATGGATTTCACGCAAGCAAGAGCAGTCCAGCGTTTCAGACATTCTTGATCGCGTTACCGTGCGCGGTGGCGACACCCGGCTCGTTTCGGCGCTTTCCGGCGGCAATCAGCAAAAGGTTGTTTTCGGTCGGGCACTCCAATCGTCACGCCGGGTCATGATTGCTGATGAGCCAACGCGAGGTGTTGATGTGGGATCGCGCCGAGCTATTTACGACCTCATCGTTGAACAAGCTAACGCCGGTACCGGCGTGCTCGTCATCTCATCGGACGTCGAAGAGGTCATTGGTTTGTGCCATCGCGTTCTCGTCGTTCGTGGTGGGTCTGTCGTCGCACAGTTCACTGGAGACGATATGACGGAGACGAACATCATCGGCGCCGCGTTTACTCAAGCTATTCCAACCATCCCCACCCGCTCGGGTAAGTAAAGGAACACAAACATGAACAAGGTTCTGACGTCGGTCACTGATGAGGGCTTCGACGCAAAGACAGGATTCCTTCGCAACGTGCGCTGGCGTTCCTTGGCAATCGTGCTCCCGTTCTTGGTGGTGTTCATTGCTGTCTCAATCGGAAGCCCGTCGTTCCTGACGCCAATCAACTTGCTGAACATCCTCGACCAGCAGTCATCGATTTTGATTATTGCGGCCGCGGGAACAATCGTCCTGATCACCGGTGGCATCGACCTATCGGTTGGCGCAACCTACGGACTCGCCGCGGTTGTCTCCGGAACGGTCGCCTTGACGAATGGCCCCGCACTTGGCCTCATTGCGGGCCTCGTAGTTGGAGGCATTGTTGGTCTCGTGAATGGCGTTGTGAGCACGATATTGAAAATCAATGCCTTGATTGCGACCCTCGCGATGTCGTTCATTGCTCTCGGCGTCGCCTCGCTGGTAACCGGCGGAAACCTCATCGTTCTTTTTGAACACCCTGAGTTCGGAGCGATTGCCAAGACGAAGATTCTTGGTGTTCAGTCGTCTATCTGGATCATGATTCTCGTCGTTGTCATTCTTGGCCTCGTGCTTGCCCGAACCACTCTCGGTCGCTACTGGTATGCGGCTGGTGGTAACGCTGAGGCAGCTCGACTCGTGGGTATCCAGGTGTCGTGGGTTCGTATCCTCGCGTTCGTCTTGAGCGGTGTGGCCGCAGGTCTCGGTGGCGTGATTGACACGTCGCGCGTCCTGAGTTCTCAGGCCAGCCCGGGAACCGCTCTGACTTTCACCGTGCTCGCGGGCATCGTGGTTGGTGGCACATCGATTCTCGGCGGCGAAGGCGCCATCTGGCGCACCGTCGTTGGCGTGCTCTTCATCGCACTCATCGGTAACGGCTTCAATTTGATGGGTGTGGATGCCCTGTTCCAGCAGATCACGCTGGGGCTCATCCTGCTTATCGCCGTCGGTATCGACGCCTGGTCACGACAGCGGCGTTAGTGGTCGATTTCGTCGTGTGGCGTTTGTCCCCATAGGTACCAGACGCCCGTGACGGGCTCGTCACCGTGGTTCACGTACAGGTGCGGGATCATCGAATCGAAGTGCACCGAATCACCCGGTTGAAGTTGGTGAGTCTCGTCGCGAATGTAGAGCGTCAATTCGCCCTTGACGATGACGCCATACTCTGAGCCGACATGCTGGAGGCGTTCGGTGTGGGCACCGTGGTCTCCGGTGTGATGTTCGTAGGTGACGAGGTAACCGCTGACCGACGAAGCACCGGGCGCGTGAGCGAGGCCCTCCCAGGTGACCCCGTCGCCCATGTGCGCGACGGCATTGTCGTCGGACTTCTGAACGACGACAACGTCACTGCCGATGTGCTCTGGTGCAAGTGTCGCCGCTTGATGCACGCCGAGCACCTCGTCGAGCGACGCCTCGAGGTGAGTGACGAGTGCATACAACGTGGGAACCGATGGCTGAATGTGCCCGTTTTCAACTTGGGAGAGAAGGCTGGGAGAAACGCCGATGGCCTGGGCGACGCCCCGGAGGCTCTTGCCGCGATCTTCACGGGCGGCACGCAAGCGGGTTCCGAGGTCAACGCTGTGGGTCATGACCGTCGAGTCTCCTTAGCTTTTTGCCTCGCCCCCTAGTTTAGGTTGCAACCAATGGGTCGACGATTCCAAAAACGATAGTTTTGCCTAACCGACTTGCCCCGATGGGTCATCGATGGCTGTATTCTCTTTCCAGTGTTGCCTGAACCAGAAGGTGTTCAGGGCGATTTGACGGCGCGTGATTTCTGCGCCGGTTCGGTTTAGGAGAGGAAAAACATGTCCGAGGAAACCCCCCGCGAATACGGACAGGGAACTTTTGGTGAGAAGAAGATTTCGAAGCGTAAGGTGCCGTTCCGCATCCGCCTGAGTACCTTCTTTGACGCTGCCTTGGGCAGCACGAGGGGCTTCGCGCTTCTCGGACTCGCGTTCTTGGTCACTTTGGCTCTCGTCATGACAGGTCTTCAGGCGGGCGTTGCGCTCGTGCAATTCCTGAACGAAGACACGACTGACCCGAACAACTTTGTCAACGCGTTCTGGACGCAGCTCTCCCTCATTTTGACGGTGGGCGATGGTGGCACCTGGGGCGCTCGCCTCATGGGTGTGCTGAACTGGCTCATCGCAATCTCGATCAGCGCCGGTCTTATCGCGTACATCACCGCGTCGTTCATGGGTGTCTTCCAGCGACTTGGTCGCGGTCTCAGCCCGGTCTTTGAAACGAAGCACACTCTGATTCTCGGATGGTCACCTCGCGTGTTCCCCATCCTCAAGGAGCTGGCTGTTGCCAAGTCGAGTGAGCGACGCCCCACGGTCGTCATCTACTCCGACGTGCCTCGCCCACAGATGAACGACGAAATCGCCAACAACTGCGGCGACCTGGGCAAGCTACGCGTGATCACGCGTCACGGATCGTTGACCAACCCGACTGAAGTCGCTCGCGCGAACGCCGGCGAGGCAAGCTCCATCATCGTTCTTCGCGCGGACGCGGCGGGCGACGCGAGCGTCGTCACGACTGTTCTCGCGATGCGAGCAACAATCGGCGACGTGCACCCTCCGGTTGTTGCTGAAATTGAGGACGCCCACATCGCTCGCACGATCGCAACAGCAACTGATGGACTCGTTCAGTCGGTTCAGTCGCAAGACATCATCGCTCGCGTCACGGCTCAAGCTGCCCGTCAGCCCGGTCTTGCCTCAGTCGTGCTCGACTTACTCGACTTTGCGGGCAACGAAATTTACGTTGCTGCGGTTCCCGAACTCGAGGGCAAAACCTACGGCGACGCACTCGTCGCGTTCGAGAAGTCGGCCGTCATCGGTCTCGAGACTGCCGACGGCAAGAGCGTGCTCAACCCAGCTCCGACGCAGAAGATTGCCAAGGGCACCAAGTTGGTTGTGATTGCCGAGGACGACAGCACCATCGCGTTCACCGGGGTTGCTCATTTCAAGCCGATGTCCAAGACGCCCGCTGCTTCGGCCAAAGCAAAAGCGCACCACATTCTCGTTATCGGCTGGTCTCAGATGGGCCAGGACGTTCTGTCGAACCTCGCCGACTACCTGCCAACCGGGTCGAGCATCGAGATTCTTGCTCGCAAGGAGTTCGTCGCACCTGAGGAACTCACTGGTCTGAAGTTTGGCAAGATTACGCCTTCCCTCTCCTTTGTTTCAGGACGCATCGAAGAAGTCGTTACCATCGCCGAAAAGCGTCAGTTCGACGAAATCATCGTTCTTGGTTACCGTTCCAAGATGAGCCCCACGGATGCCGATGCTCAGACCCTGCTGACGATGCTCCAGATGAAGCACATCTTCGATGACAGCTCGAACAAGGCGAAGTCGGCACGCATCGTTGCCGAAATCCTTGACTCGAGCCTGCTGCCACTCGCACGTGCGGCGTCAACGGATGACCTCGTCGTTAGCGACGTGCTCTCGGCATTGCTCATCTCGCAGCTGAGCCAGAACCCGCGCATCGCATCCGTCATCACCGACCTATTCGATGCCGACGGCGCCGCGATTCACCTGCTGCCGGTCGAGGACTTCGCACCAAAGGGGACCTCGTTCACCTTCGGTCAGCTCGTTTCTCAGGGTCGTGCTCAGAAGTTGACGGTCATCGGCTACCGCTTTGCTGAGGAAGCCGCAGCTGAGGCAAGCACGGGCGTGATGCTCAACCCCGACAAGAGTCACACGCTCGTCGCCAAGCCTGGTGACGGTGTCGTGGTTATCCGTAACTCCTAATTTCGTAACTGAGCGGCGACGGGTACAGTTCATCTGTGCGTTCGTCCCTGTTCATTAACGGATCGTCTCGATCAACGACCGAGGCGCTGACAGTAGTCAACCCCGCTCGTCCGAATGCGGTCGTCGGGGAGGCTGCCAGCGCTTCGGTCGCTGACGTTGATGATGCCATCGCGTCGAGTCGTGCCGCGTGGGCTGGCTGGGCTGGTTTGAGCGCACACCAACGCGCGAGCCTCATGTCGGAGGCCGTCGGCGGGTTGCCTGACGTGCGAGACGCCGACGCGGAGCTTCTTGCCCAAGAGGTCGGCAAGATTCGCCATGAAGCGTGGGTAGATTTCCTCGTCTTCGAAATCCGCTGGAATCTCGCCCTCACGCTTGTCGACGAAGTGGATGCGCAGTCCACGCTTGACCCGGCTCCGGGCATCCCGGTCACGACCACTATCGAGCGCCAGCCGCTCGGGGTCATCACGATCATCGTTCCGTTCAACTGGCCCGCAGCTATCTTGGCCGCGTCACTCCCGCATGCCCTGTTGGCCGGCAACACCGTTATCGTGAAGCTCCCGCCGACCGCGCCGCTTGCCGTATCGGCGATGCTGAGCCGCGTTGCCGCCAAACTGCCACCGGGCGTGCTCAACGTCATCACCGGCGAAAACCACAACGTTGAGGCACTTATCTCGGATGATCGCATTGCCAAGGTGTGCTTTACCGGCAGCGTTGCGGCGGGAAAGACCGTCATGTCGATGGCGGCACAGTCGCTGACCCGCGTCACGCTCGAACTCGGTGGCAACGATCCAGCGATTGTTCTCTCCGACGCAATCCTTGACGACACACACCTTGATCGATTGTTCGCGGCAGTTTTCGATACAACCGGGCAAATCTGCATGAATGTCAAACGCGTGTACGTTCATGAATCGCGCCTGGATGACCTTGTCGAGGGCTTGAGCCGTCGACTCGAGTCCGTTGTGCTGGGCGACCCGCTCGTCGAATCCACGACGATGGGCCCGGTGCATTCCGCGAAGCACCAAGTCTTTGTCGAACGCTTGGTTCAGCAGGCCAAAGATGCGAACGCGGATGTTCGGGAGTTCGGGCACCTGCCAGAAGGCGAACTTGCTGCGGGCTATTTTGTTCGACCCGCACTGATCATCAACCCAGGGCCACATCTTGATGTGGTCGTGGAAGAGCAATTTGGTCCGGTACTGCCGATCATGACTTTCGTTGAAGAAGCTGAGGCCGTGGCATCCGCTAACGATACGTGGGCGGGATTGGGTGCGTCCGTGTGGAGCGAATCGGCCAGCTCTGCTTCGCGAGTCGCCTCACAAATGCAGGCTGGTTACGTGTGGATCAATGACCACGGCGCTCCCCGCCTGGATCTCCGGGCCCCGTTCGGCGGAATGAAGTGGTCAGGTTTTGGTCGCGAACAGGGAATCACGGGAGTGCGAGAGTTTCAAGACACGCGCGCTGTGGCACGGCCCGCTGAGTAACCCAGCTCCTGTTTAGAGAACGCCTCGCACGCCGGCGATCGCCAGAGTGATCAGCGGAGCGACGATGAGCGCTGGAAGCAGATTGCCGACGTTGACCTGGCGGATATTCGTCACGCGCAGCCCGATGCCGAGCATGAGGATTCCACCGGTCGCGGTGATGCTCGCGATGACAGCGCCCGACATGAAGGTCCCGAGTCCGACCGCGAGCAGGGTGAGCAAGCCCTGCCAGATACCAACCGGCAAAGCCGAAGCCGCAACGCCCCAGCCAAGCGCGGCAGCAAACGCGATTGCGCTCACGCCGTCGAGCGACGCCTTTAGGGCGAGTGTCTCGATGCCGTTACCGGTCCCATCGCTCAACGCCCCCAAAATGGCCATGGGGCCGACGCAATAAATCAGCGAGGCATCAACGAAACCTTCGACAAAACGGCCTTCCTTGGCCGCAACTCCTGACGTGCGTTTGCGTTTGGCTGCACCCTGGAGCCACGTGCCGAACTGTTCGAGTCGGAGTTCGATATTCAACAGCGATCCGAGCACGCCACCGATAACGAGAGCGGCAACGACAACCAATAGCCCGACGCCTGAGCCCACTGCTTCGACAAAGTTGACATCGGTCAGGGACATGATGTTGAACCCGCCGATGACGAGCACGACGAGACCGAGAGAATCGGTCACAACCCGACTCGTGCGTTCGGGTAACCGGTTGCCGACAAGCACGCCGATTGCTCCGCCAACCACGATTGCGACGACGTTGATGATGGTGCCGAGTCCGATCATGATGCTCCCGTGAAGTCCCACACGAAGAATGAGTATTGACCACGCTCGAGCACCAACGTTGGCGGAGTCGCGAAGTCGGAGGCCGCCGGAAAGTTGTCGGCTACACGCATGATGGGCAGACGCTGAGTGAACGACCGCGCGATGAATCGCGAGCTGGTCTGGCCCGCCATCGCGACAAGGGTCTGCGCCAGGTCAGCCGTGAAATTGAGCACGCCATCGCCGAAGATGACGTCGTAACGCAGGCTGTTCGTGGTCCAATCCTGCGTGATCACGCGCGGGTCATCCACGAAGGGTTCGGTGTCCATCGCCGCGGTGCACAGCGGCATGAGTGCCGGCGTGTTTCCCAGAAGCAAAACGGACTTTGCCGTGCCAATGAGTTCGCGATACGTCTCAATGTCGTCACCATTCGGTGCGAGCGGGTGCGGATGCTCACGACTCCAATAGTCGCGTCCAACCTCAGTCATGTGTGCCGCCCGTCCGCGTAGTCTGCATTACATGATGCCACCGGATGAGCGCGCGTTCGTGCATCCGTTCTCGTATCTTCACGATGCGTTTGTAGAGAATCCCAGCGGTCTCGCCATCAGCACGATAGGCACCGACCTCACGTACGGGGAGGTCTACGACACCGCTCTTCGAATTGCGCGCGTGTTGCGCGACCATGGCGTTCGTCCGGGACACGTCGTGGGCGTCGCCGCGCAACCCATCATCGACCTGGTTATTGCCGAGGCTCTTTTTCACGAGGCGTGCGTCGGCGCAGAGGTTCCCCCGGGAATGGGCGATCTCGACGAGCACATCTTTGATTGGCTGCTCGTCGTCGAGATGCGCGACGACTTCGAGCCGACGCGCCAGATTGTGCTTGACGAAGGCTTTTTCGCTCGAGTGGCACAGGCCCAACCCGCGCTCGAACCGCTGCCGTATCCGAGTGCCTATGCCCCCTGCCGGCTCAATTTTTCCAGCGGCACGACGGGCCGCGCCAAGGCAATCCCCGTGTCAATCCGTTGCCTCGAAGACCGCAGTTTCGATCGCCGCCATCAGTGGATGCTCGACGAGCCCTACATCTGTCTCCTCGGCCTGTCGACCGGCCTCACGTTCATGACCTTCTTCGCTCAGGTGAAAGCTGCTGAGACCTTCGTCCTCGCGACGACCGGCTCGAATGCCGGCGCGGACGCTCTCGCCCAAATCACCCGATTCGGCGGTCGATGCATCATGGGTTCGCCACACCAACTGGGGGTGCTCTTGGCGGCCGCGCAGACGTCAACGGCGAACCTTGAGTCGGTAACGACAATCATGTCGGCCGGCAGCGTCATGCCTGACTTCATTGTCGAACAGCTGCTCCGTCGCTTCACAAACGCCCGATTCGTTTCCACCTATGCCAGCTCGGAAGCTGGTTCGGTTGCGATTCGCGAAGGAATTGGCTCAGCTGACGGTCTCGCGGGCACTCTGCTCGATGACGTCGACATCATCATCGTGGACGAATCGGGCAACGCCGTATCGCCCGGCGAGGTTGGTCACATCGGCATCAAGCGGGCCCACCAACCTCAGGAGTACCTCAACGATCCGATCACCACGGCACGCACCTTTCGCGACGGATACTTTTTCCCTGGCGATACGGGTTACCTGCATGGCCGGGACCTTTATCTGTCGGGACGTTCGAGTGAAATCATCAACGCAGCTGGCGTAAAGGTTGACCCTGCTCGCGTCGAGTCCGTCGTGTTCGGTTTCGAGGGCGTCACCGATGCTGCGGTTTTTCCCTTTGAATCCGACCAAGGTCTGACCAAGATTGCGTTGGTTTTTGTTGCGGATGCCGAACTCGACGTCACCGCCCTACTCGCCCACCTTCGCGACCGCTTGGGGGAGTCCGCACCGAGTCATGTGGCCCGCGTGCCCCGCATTGAGCGAAACCACATGGGCAAGGTCAATCGTGACGACCTCGCGCGGCTCTTCACCGGGCGCGTGACACTCGGAATCTGATGGCTGAAGAACTGATGCGGGCATTACTAGCGCGCTAGGCTACCGACATGGAAAACACATCTTTTTTGCGCCGTAACACCGCAGCTCTCGCGGGTGTCGGCCTGATCGCCTCCCCCTTCATCGCTCTGTCGACGCCAGCGTTTGCGTCAACGGCCGACTGCACGGCCGTTGACCCGAGCGCGACCGAAGTCTTGCCCGACATTTGCGAAGTTCAATACGTCGAGTATGGTGACTTCACCTTCACTGCCCCCAGTGGGGTTGTGAAGCTGACGGCACTGATTGTCGGCGGCGGTGGCGCTCGCCAAACCGATTCTGGCAATTACGCCGGTGGCGGCGGCGCAGTCGTTTACGTAGCCGACGTCGATGCGTCTGCTCCCCTTGACATTACGGTCGGTATTGGTGCTCAGAGCAGTTCAGATGCTGCCGGCACGGCGTCCTCGGTCAATGACGATATTGCAGCCGGTGGATTTACCGGCACCACAGACCCCAACCCACGCGGTGGCGCAAGCGGAAACGGAAACGACGGCGGACTCCTATTTGAGACCGGTGGCGGCGGCGGTGCTGGCGCCGATGCCTCTGGTGCCACTGGTGGAGTAGGGCTCAAGGCCTCAGCGTTAGCAAACGACACGGCCATGTGGCCCGCCGTTGATGGCGAACCGTTCTATGGCGCCGGTGGTGACGTAGAACCGGCGGTCGCCGGCTACGGTGAGGCAGGCTGGGGTGCCGACGGTTCAGGCAGCCGTGACTATGGCATGGACGGGCTCGTGGTAATCCGTTGGACGATGAAGGCAGAACAACTTCCCGCAACCGGTGTCGACGCCGGTGCGTTTGCCACATTCGCCGCAGCGTTCATGATTCCGGGTGCAGCGCTCATCGCGTTTGCCACTCGAGGTCGTCGCTCACGCGCGACCCGCTAGTTTCAGCAAGTCAAAAAGCCGGGGTTATCCACCCCGGCTTTTTGCATGCATCGCGCGCATACCCTCATGACTCGTACACTAAAGGCATGAGCTACGAAACACGCGCCTATGCCGCTTTTGACACCACGTCCCCCCTGCGCCCCCTTACGATTCTTCGCCGCGACGTCGGCGAGAACGATGTGCGCATTGATGTCGAGTTCGAGGGAATCTGCCACTCGGACATCCACACTGTAAACGGTGACTGGGGCCCCCAGCCGTACCCGGTTGTTCCAGGTCACGAGGTGATTGGGCGCGTTGCCGAAGTTGGGGCATCCGTCAAGAAGTTTGCCGTCGGAGATCTCGTTGGTGTCGGCGTGTTCGTCGACAGCTGTGGCGAATGTGTGGGTTGCAAGGATGGCCGCGAGCAGCACTGCTCAAATGGCCCCGTGTGGACCTACGGAACACCCGACCCCGACTTCGAAGGCCAGATGACCCACGGCGGTTACTCGCAGTCCATCGTGGTCACCGAGAAGGCCGTCATGCGCGTGCCGGAGAACCTCGATCCCGCCGCCACGGCACCGCTGCTTTGCGCAGGAATCACGACTTACTCCCCGCTCAAGACGTGGGGTGCTGGCCCGGGCAAGCGCGTTGGCATCGTCGGAATCGGCGGCCTCGGACACCTTGGCGTCAAGTACTCTCACGCACTCGGAGCTGAAACGGTTGGTTTCACAACGAGCCCCGAGAAGGCGGATATGATTCGCGGACTCGGTGCCGACGAAGTCATCGTCTCAACCGACGAAGATGCGATGGCGAACGCGGCGGAGACCTTCGATCTGATTGTGTCTACGGTTCCGCGGTCGCACGACCTGAACCCCTACCTCCGTTTGCTCAAGGTAGATGGCACACTCGTGCTCGTCGGAGCAATTGAGCCGCTCACCGAACCAATCGACTCGCGCTTGCTCGTCCTGAAGCGTCGTCGTCTCGCTGGATCGAACATCGGTAGCCTCGAAGAACTGCAGGAGATGCTCGACTTCTCCGGAAAGCACAACATCGTCGCCGACATTGAGCTCATCAACGCCGACTACATCAACGAAGCCTTCACGCGCGTCATCAAGAACGACGTCACGTTCCGCTTCGTCATTGACACCGCGACAATCCCAGCGGAGTAAAGCGCGAACGACCGAAGCGCCCGCCGACACACGCTAAGTGCGCGGGCGCTTCGGTCGTGCAACGGGCTGCTGTTGCGTGATGCAGTGGATGCCACCTCCGCGAGCAAAGATTGGCCTCGCATCCACGAGCACAATCTCACGGCCGGGATAAACGCGTTTGAGCACCCGCGCGGCTCGCGCATCGCCCGGGTCGTCGAAAGCGCAGAGAATGACCGCGCCATTGCACACGTAGTGGTTGATGTAGCTGTAGTCGTTCCAACTGTGGTCGTCCTCGAGCACATCGGGAGCGGGAACCGACACCACCTTTAGCTTTGGCGCGTTTGGCTTCGCTTTGGCGCGTTTGCGTGCGAGGGCCTTCAGCACTCGACGAGCTTCTTGACTGATCCAATAGTCAGGATGCTCCGCGTTGCGCTGATCGTGAAACAGAACGGTGTTGGCATCGGCAAAGCAGGCGACGATGTCGATGTGCCCACGAGTGCCGAACTCTTCATAGTCCCGCGTGAGCCCTCGAGGGAACCACACAATCTCTCTGGATCCCAGGGTTCGGCCGAGTTCACCTTCGACGGTTTCGCGAGTCCAGCCTGGGTTTCGGTTGGGGTCGAGTTGAACGGTCTCCGTGATGAGCATTGTTGACTTGCCGTCAGTGTGGATGCCACCACCCTCGTTGATCATGTCCGAACGGACAACAGGAACGCCTGACTTCTTGGCGACGAACTTTGCAATTGCGGCGTCCTTGTCATATTCCGACCAGGCTTGCGCGCCCCAACCGTTGAACACCCAGTCGACGGCGGCAATCGATCCGTCTTCCGTTGAACGCACAAACGTCGGACCGATGTCCCGCATCCACGCGTCATTCAATGGGGCGGTCACGACATCCACACGGGAGTCGAGCCATTCGCGCGCAATCTTCACATCTGCTGGATCAACCACCATCGTGACGGGCTCAAATTTGATGATTGCGTTTGCGACGCTCGCCCACGCTGCGCGCGCCTCATCCTGTTCCTCTGCAGTATCGCCGAGGGTGTATCCGCTGGAAGGCCAGGCCATCCAGGTTCGCTCATGCTTCTCCCACTCGGCGGGCATGCGCCAAGTTGGTGTGGAGGCTGAGCGAGGCATGCTACTTAGTTTCCATGGAATCAAGAATCTTTACTAGCGTTTCGAAATCCGTTTGTGGATTCACGATTGAGAAGCGCGTATTGGGCTCACCTTGATGAGAACTCGGAACGACAAAAGCGATGTCGGCATTGAGTAGGTTCGTCGACCAGCGCGCATAGTCAGCTGCTGTCCAGCCATCCCGCGTGAAGACGACATTCGAGAGTTCAGGTTGTCGAACGAGTGCGAAGCCCGGCCTTCTCTCGATTTCGTCTGCTATGCGACGGGCGAGCTGAACATTCCCCTCGACGGCCTCGCGGTAGGCACCCGCACCGTGCGTCGCCAGAGAGAACCACAGCGGAAGACCGCGGGGGCGCCGTGATAGGTGGTAGGCGTAGTCGCTGGGGTTCCAATCCCCAGTCTCCGTCAGCACGTCAAGGTATTCGGCGTGCTGCGTGTGGGCAGCTTTGCCGAGCAACGGGTCACGATAGATCAGAGCGCAGGCATCGAACGGAGCAAAGAGCCACTTGTGCGGATCGACGATAAACGAATCGGCCAAATCAATGCCATCGAAGAGCGGCCGCGACGTTGGAGCCAGCATTCCGGCCAGTCCATATGCTCCATCAACGTGGAACCACGCCCCGTGTGCGTGAGCAACCTCGCCAATCGAGCGAAGGTGGTCGACGATGCCGAAGTTCGTGGTGCCACCGGTCGCGACGACGGCGAATACGCCATCCCAATCGGTGACGGCCGACTCCACCTCATCACCGTGCATCTTTCCCGTGGCGGTGATCGGCACGGGGATGATCTCGACGTCCATGACGCGAGCGGCCGCTTTGAGGCTCGAGTGCGCCTCGGCGCTACACGCGAAGGCCCAGCGGCGAGGCATGGGTTCACCGGCACGTTCGCGTGCGACACGTGCGGTGTGGCGGGCGGCGACCAGGGCGGACAGGTTGCCCAACGTCCCGCCCTGAACGAATACTCCGCCTGCGCCCTCGGGCAGCCCTGCCTCGCGAGCGAGCCAGTGAAGAACCTCGTTCTCGGCGTAAACAGCACCCGCGCCTTCTGCCCATGATCCGCCGTAGATGCTTGATGCGGAAACAACCAGGTCGAAGAGAGTCGCCGCTTCGGTTGGAGCCGCTGGGATGAACGAGAGGAAACTCGGGTTGTCGACCGAAATGCACGACGGCGCCAAGATGTCTTCAAAAAGTTTGAGTGCTGGAATTCCGCCGATGCCGTCTTCTGTCACCGTCGGCGGAACGAGAGCGGCCAACTCGGCGGGGCTCTTCGGAGCGTCCAGTGGGACCGGCTCATAATTCATGCGCCGACGCGCGTAATCAAAGACTTCCTCGCGCAGTTTCAAGGTGTCAACGTCGAGGGCGTGCATTCGCGCAGAAGGAAGATTTGTCATGGCGAGAATCGAGCCTAGTCTCACACGCGACACGCCGAAAGTGACACTAGATGTTGTGGAATGACATTCATGTGATTCCGGTTATATAGTGAGATTCCACCGCAAACGCGGAAGAGGCCTCAACGCCTCGACAAGATTTGACTGAAGATAAAGGAGGCGACCATGGAGTTCGAAGGTAATGACACCGTAGGTGGTTACGCCGTGCCCGTCGACCCGATGGACATGCTGCAGTGCGACAGCTGCCAGTAGGCAACAGACCACACTCGTTCTGACGAGTATTGAAAACCCCGACTTTTCTGTCGGGGTTTTCTGCTTTTCGATAGCCTGTGTGCATGTTTGAACGGGCAGTTGCGAGCGTGCGATCTGATATGAATCAGGTCGCGGGCCCGCAAGCGCTGTCTTTCGTTGTCGTTTTGCCGGGGCTCATTTTGCTCACGCTCGGTACCGCGTTCGCGGACACCCAAAATCTGGACGACTACAACGAGGCATGGATTGTCGTTGCCGTGCAGGCTTTCGTTGTCGCCCTCATCGTTTTTTCAATTTTTGGGTTGCTCGCTCGATTTCTTCGCGGGCAGATTCGAGTTGCAGCCGTCTTCACTCTTTATGCCGTGACCGAAACGTCGCGAATGCTGGTCGTCGAAAGCCAAGCGCTGAATCGGGGGTTGATTCAAGAAGCGGACTGGCCCGCGCAATTGTTGACGGCAGCCCTCATTGGACCGACCATTTATGGGGTTGCCGCCCTGGCAACTAACCAGACCTTTGAATTTCGGTCAACCGTGGCGGACCTCACCGCTCGCACGGTCCTCTTGCAAACCACACTGGCGCGCACAGAAATCGATGCAAATATTGCGCGGCATGAAATCCTCAAGACAGCGAAGGATTCGATTCGCCACGCCCTCAAGATATCGATGGGCGTCAGCGGTTCGGTTGTGCCGACTGCCGCCACCATTCGTTCACTTCTTGACGTATCGGATGACGTCGTGCGGCCACTGAGCCACAAGCTGATGTATAGCCAAGGTAGGTTCTCCGGGATTGCTCCCGAACCCGTTCGCACCAAATTGCATTTTTGGGAAGTCATCAACCTTGCCACAACGACGCGTCCCTTCAGACCCGCCGCAACGGTCTTGGTTGGCGGGATGCTTGCCATTGGCGCAGCGGTCACACAAGCCCCATACGGCCTTGGCGTGGCAGCGCTCGTCATTTTTTTGTTAGCCAGTTATGCGCTCATCGCTGTTGCTCGACGGTTTCTTTCTGCGCCACTGCGTCGAATCCGTTTACCCACGCGGTTCGTCGTTCTGGAGGCCATATACATTGCGTTGTGTTTTCCTGCCTCGCTCGCAGTGGGGCTTCTCAATCGGCTACCTGAAGGTCTGATGGTGCCGTTCTTGCTCTACGCAACGGGCATCGGTTCCCTCGTACTTTGGTACCTCGCAACCATGTCGGGTGTGCGCAAGGGTTTTGCTGCTGTGATCGGGCAAGTGCGCGAGGTCAACCGTCAACTCGAGTGGGCAGTCGCACGTGTGAACGCACGGCTTTGGACAGACCAGAAGGAACTCTCGCGCATCCTGCACAACGAAGTTCAGGGGGTGCTCGTCTCAACCGCGTTCAAAATGCAACGCGACCTTGACGCGGGCAAAGATGTTTCCATCGATCCAATCGCGGTTCGTCAAGCAGTACTCAACTCCCTGAACAGCCCGACTGCCCAGTCGACGCCCACCCTCGAACGCGCGCTTGCTGTTGAGCAAGAGCGCTGGTCCGGCGTGTTGGACATCAGTCTTGACATAGATGCCGGCACTTTCGACATTGTGAATCAAGATCGCGACGCGCGACGTGTCATCATCGACCTCGTTCATGAATTCATGGTCAACGCCGTCAAGCACGGTAAGGCACGGAGCGCACAAATGTGGATGCGACCCACATCTCGCGGCACCATGGATATTTCGCTTTATAACGACGGATTACCGATGCCCGCTGACCGCAAGCCAGGACTCGGTGCGGAGCTCGCTTTTTCGGTTTCGGTTTCATTGCGATTGCCACCTCACCTCAGCGGGGTTGAACTTCGTATCGAGATTCCGTGTGACGGCACAGACACCTACGTGGGCGTCAGTTCCGCACCTGTGTTCGCGACATCGACTCATCGCTAGGCTTGCTCGCATGGCTGTGAACCCCGCAATCGAAGGACGCACACTGCCGCCGACTGATCCCTATTTGGTTGGCCGCGAAAAGATTCGCGAGTTTGCTCGCGCGGTGATGTCGACTAACCCCATCAATTTCGAGGTGGATGCTGCGCGCGCGGCTGGCCACGATGACGTTGTTGCTCCGCCAACGTTCCCGATTGTCGTCCAAGAACGCACGCTCGCACAGCTTTTGGCACTTCCAGACACGGGGATCGACTTCAGCCGCATCGTTCACGGCGATCAACGATTCACGTTCTCTCGACCTATTGTCGCGGGCGACGAGCTGACGGCTCAGCTCACGGTTGCGTCCGTCAAGAGTTTGGGCGGTCACAGCATGGTGACTGCGGTCTCAGAAATTACTGATGAGTCGGGGGCGCATGTCGTCACAGCAACGTCGACTCTTGTGGTGCGAGGGGATGAGTGATGACACCGTCGTTTGATTCCGTTTCCGTCGGTGACGAGATTCCGACCGTTGACTACCACCTGACTCGAGACACGCTTGTGCGATATGCCGGGGCGTCGGGAGACTTCAACCCGATTCACTATCGTGACGACGTGGCAACCTCCGTCGGACTACCCGGCGTCTTGGCGCACGGCATGTTGACGATGGGAGTTGCCGTCCAAGCCACGACGAATTGGGCCGGCGATCCGGCACGCGTCGTCGACTATCAGACGCGCTTCACACGCCCCGTACTCGTTGATCCGACATCCGGTGCGGACATCTCGGTCACGGGCAAAGTAGCTGCCGTTGACACCGAAACCGGTGAAGTTCGTGTCGATCTCACGGTCACCTTCAACGGAGAAACAGTGCTGGGCAAAGCCCAAGCGCGCGTTCGCCTGACCTAGGCCTCAACGGAAACGACGAGGCCCTGTCCATGCGATTCGCAGATCTGACCACGCTCGGCGTCGGTGGAGACATCACCGACTTTGTCGAGGCACATTCGAACGCCGAGATTTTGCATGCGGTCACGAGCGCGTGGTCCAGCGGGTTGCCGATTCTCGCCCTAGGCGGGGGCTCTAACCTTCTGGTCGGCGACGATGGTTTCGATGGGCGAGTCATCGCCATTCGAACGCGCGGCATCGATGTGAACCATGACGGTCGATTGGTGCGCGTGCGCGTTGCCGCGGGCGAGTCATGGGATGACGTTGTGGCGTGGTCACTCGAGCAAGGGTTCGCCGGCTTCGAGGCCCTGTCGGGCATCCCTGGGTTAGTCGGTGCCGCACCCATTCAGAATATTGGCGCCTATGGGCAGGAGGTCAGCGCACTTATTTCAGGTGTGGACGTGCTTGACCTGAACGCGGGTGAGCCACGACACATGGGTGCAAAAGAACTCGAGTTCGCCTATCGTGACTCCGTTTTCAAGCAGGGTCTCGATGCAATCGTGCTGAGCGTCGACTTCGAATTAGTGGATGCGCGTGCCACCGGACTTTCAGAACCCATCGTGTTCCCGCAGCTCGCGACCGCACTCGGCGTCGAACTCGGTGCACGAGTTCCGCTCGCACACGCTCGCGATGCCGTTCTTGGTCTTCGACGTTCCAAAGGAATGGTGCTCGACCCGAATGACTCGGACACGCGGAGTGCGGGCTCGTTTTTCGTGAACCCGATTGTGACCGAGCGCTTCGCACGGGCGTTGCCGGCGGATGCTCCGCGCTATCCGGTTGGCGAAGAAGCTCGCGATCGTGTGCTCGAGATTGGCGCGGAAGTGCCCCCGCTCGCCGAACCGGGCCTTGTCAAGCTGAGCGCTGCGTGGCTGATTGAGAACGCGGGCATCCCGCGTGGGTTTTCGCTGCCGGGTTCGCGGGCGGCAGTGTCGAGTAAACACACGCTGGCGCTCACCAACCTCGGCGGGGCAACCTCAGAAGAGGTTGCTGGACTCGCTCGATACGTGCGCTCGCTGGTGCAGTCGCAGTTTGGCGTTCTGTTGCAACCAGAGCCCGTCTGCATTGGCGTTGAGCTCTAACTCTGCCTTAGCGCGTGCCGAAGAGTTTCTGCAGCCGGTGCATTCCTTCGAGAAGAGGTTCGTCTCCGAGTGCATAGCTGAAGCGCAGGAATCCGCTTGGACCAAAGGCCTCACCCGGTACGGCAGCGACTTCTGCTTGTTCGAGAATGAGGTCAGCGAGTTCGAGTGACGAGCTCGGCGTCACTCCGCCCCACGTCTTGCCAAGCAATTCGCTGACATCGGGGTAAACGTAGAACGCACCCGTTGGCGTCGGGGTGTTGAAACCGGGGATCTTGTTGAGCTCCCCGACAATCAGCTTGCGTCGACGGTCGAATGCTCCGCGCATTTCACCAACGCACTCTTGCGGACCCGTTAGGGCGGCGAGAGCCGCACGCTGCGAGATGTTGGACACGTTTGACGACAGGTGTGACTGCAGGTTGGCCGCGGCCTTGATGGCATCGAGTGGTCCCACCATCCATCCCAGACGCCACCCGGTCATGGCGTAGGTCTTGGCAACACCATTGACGAGGATTGTGCGGTCGGCTAGAGCGGGAACGGCGTCGACAATTGAGACTGCGGTGACACCGTCATAGGTCAGGTTCTGGTAAATCTCATCGCTGATGACCCAAAGGCCGTGCTTTTCCGCCCACTCGCCGATGGCTTTGGTTTGCTCCGGTGAATACACCGAGCCGGTCGGGTTAGACGGCGAAACGAAAAGGAGAAGCTTTGTGCGCTCCGTGCGAGCGGCCTCAAGTTGGTCAACGGTAACGAGGTAGTTCTGGTCGGCACCCGCGAAGACATCGACCTGGACGCCACCCGCAAGCTTGATTGCTTCGGGGTAGGTCGTCCAGTAGGGCGTGGGAACGAGCACTTCGTCGCCCGGATCGAGCAACGTTGCGAATGCTTGGTAGACGGCTTGCTTTCCGCCGTTTGTCACGACCACTTGCGACGGGTCGACGGCGAGACCGCTGTCGCGCAGGGTCTTCGCTGCAATGGCCTCGCGCAGCTCGGGCAATCCGGCGGCCGGGGTGTACCGGTGGTTCTTGGGATCCTTGACTGCCGCGAGAGCCGCCTCAACAATGTGTGCCGGGGTGGGGAAGTCGGGCTCGCCGGCGGCGTAGCTGATGACGGGTCGTCCGGCGGCTTGCAGGGACTTGGCTTTCGCATCCACTTTCAGCGTCGCTGATTCAACGATGGATGCGATGCGGGTTGAGATTCGCTTCAATTCAGGCACGTTCCAAGTTTAGGCGCCGTGCTTGTCGCCTGCTTCGGTTTGTGGGGACATGCCCGCGTGACCTAAACTTCTCAACGGCGGTTGAAATCAGCCATGCTTTGGCATGCCTTGATACAAACGGCTAAAGGGTGGTGGCTCAATTGGTAGAGCAGCGGTCTCCAAAACCGCAGGTTGCAGGTTCGAGTCCTGTCCGCCCTGCAAACCCTGAAAGGTAGAAACAATGTCACAAACAGTTGCTGACGAGCCAGGCGAAGACCTCGTCGCGCAAGCTCGGCAAGACCGTGCCTCGCGCAAGGGCCCATTTGCGCGTATGGCGTTGTTTATTCGCCAGGTCGTTGGTGAACTCAAGAAGGTCGTCACGCCGACTCGTCGTGAGCTGATCAACTACACCATCGTCGTTCTCGTCTTCGTGGCCATCATGATGGCGCTCGTCGGCGGACTCGACTGGGTCTTCGGCTGGATCGTCGTGTTCCTTTTCGGTGACCCGGCAGCATCCACGGGAATCGGCTAAGCCGCAACTGTTCGGTCAACTCGGGCGGTGTTCGCCCGTGCCACCAATGCCAACTACGAGCTAAGAAGTTCAAAGGATTATGGAAAACAACAACCTGAGTGAAGCAGAGCGCGACGCACAACAGCTCGCCGCTGCTCTTGATGTTCTCGCAACATCGGTCGACGCCGCAGAGGACGACAGTGTTTCGGACACTGACGCGCCCGAAGCGACGAGCATCGACGCCGTCGACAACGCATCGGACAGCGCTGATGTCGAAAGCGACGCCGTTGAGATTGACGACCCCTACGCCGAGTACGAACGTGAGCTCAAGACGCTCCCGGGTAAGTGGTACGTCATTCACTCTTACGCTGGATTTGAGCGCAAGGTCAAGGCGAACATCGAAAACCGCAAGAAGACTCTCGGCCTCGAGGACTACATCTTCCAGTGCGAGGTTCCCATGGAAGACGTCGTCGAGATTAAGAACGGTCAGCGCAAGATGGTCACCCGCGTGCGCATCCCCGGCTATGTGCTTGTTCGTCTCGACTTGAATGAAGACAGCTGGTCGTGTGTTCGTCACACGCCTGGAGTGACGGGCTTCGTGGGCAACGCGCACAACCCGACGCCTTTGCGCTTTGCAGAGGCCTTCAACATGCTCAAGCCGCTTGTTGAGGTCAAGGACGTCAACACGGCAAAGGCCGTTCAGGCGAAGGGCGGCGTCGCCGTTGCGCGCACACCGATTGCAGAGATCGACTTTGAAATCGGCGAGACCATCATCATCAAGGAAGGCTCGTTCGCGGGCCTGCCAGGATCCATCAGCGAAATCAAGCCCGAGAGCGGCAAGCTCACGGTTCTCGTTTCGCTGTTCGAGCGTGAAACTCCGGTTGAACTGAGCTTCGACCAGGTCACCAAGCAGTAGCTCGAAACCAAGCCACCGCGGTGCAGATCCTCTGGATCGCGGGAGAGTGAGCCGGGCATCCGGTTCGTTCGAAAGAAAGGGAAAGAAATGGCACCGAAGAAGAAAGTCACTGGTCTGATTAAGCTTCAGATCAAGGCTGGAGAAGCAAACCCCGCTCCACCCGTCGGCCCCGCATTGGGTCAGCACGGTGTGAACATTATGGAATTCTGCAAGGCGTATAACGCTGCGACAGAAGGCCAGCGCGGAAACATCATCCCCGTCGAAATCTCGGTCTACGAAGACCGTTCGTTCGACTTCATCCTGAAGACCCCTCCGGCAGCTGAGCTCATCAAGAAGGCAGCTGGTGTTGGTAAGGGTTCATCGACTCCTCACACGGTCAAGGTGGCAAAGCTCACCGACGCACAGGTGACGGCAATCGCTGAACAGAAGATGTCCGACCTCAACGCGAACGACGTTAACGCTGCCAAGCTCATCATCGCTGGCACTGCTCGTTCCATGGGCATCACGGTCGAGTAAGGGGAGTAGAGAAAATGGCACAGAAGTCAAAGGCTTATCGCACCGCCGCCGAGAAGATCGAGGCAGGCAAGTTCTACACCCCGACCGAGGCTGTCGCTATTGCGAAGCAGACCGGGTCGTCCAAGTTCAACTCCACGGTTGAGGTCGCCCTCAAGCTCGGTGTTGACCCTCGTAAAGCTGACCAGATGATTCGTGGAACCGTCATGCTTCCGCACGGCACGGGCAAGACCGCTCGCGTTGTTGTGTTTGCAACGGGCCCTGCAGCCGAGGCAGCGCTTGCTGCTGGCGCTGACGAGGTCGGCGGCGACGAGCTCATCGAAAAGATTGCTGCCGGATGGACCGGGTTTGACGCTGCCGTGTCGACGCCGGAA
>JBFYOK010000129.1:0-3296 GCA_041303845.1 Microbacteriaceae bacterium
GAGGTAGCCGACCCACTCGGCGACGGTCTCGCGCGTGTTGAGTGTGCGCTCAGCGGTCGGGCGGGGGTCGCCCACGAGTCCAGTTGAGCCGCCGACGAGTCCGAGCGGTTTGTGTCCGGCCAGCTGGATGCGTCGCAGAAGCAAGAGTTGAACCAGGTTGCCCAGGTGCAGGCTCGGCGCGGTCGGGTCGAACCCGCAGTAATAGGTAATCGGGTCTCCGGCGAGAAGCTTCTTGAGTTCGTCGGCGTCTGTCGATACGTGGATAAGTCCGCGCCAGACGAGTTCGTCCCACAGGGTGTCGAACGAGGTGTCGTTGAGCTGGGGTGCGGGTGCGGGTGCAGGTGAGTGTGCGTGATCAGTCATTTAGTTCGTGACGCCTAACGAGAAGCCGAGGTCGCGAACACGTTCGGTGAGGTGGGACAACTGGCGGGCTACCTGCGTGGGCGACGTGCCACCCTCGCCGTTACGACTCGCAACGGACGACTCGATGGTGAGCACGTCGCGCAGAGCGGGCGTGAGGTGGGGCGAGATGCTTGCGTATTGCGCATCCGTCGGCTGCTCGAGCGTGAGGCCGTGTGTCTCGCAGAACTTGACGAGTTCGCCGCTGATTTCGTGGGCATCCCGAAATGGAACACCCTGGCGCACGAGCCACTCGGCGACATCGGTCGCGAGCGAGAAACCCTGCGGGGCGAGCTCAGCCATGCGGTTGGTGTGAAACGTGAGCGTGGCAATCATGCCGGTGAAAGCAGGCAGTACGGTCTCGAGCGTGGCGATGGAGTCGAACACTGGCTCTTTGTCTTCTTGCAGGTCGCGGTTGTACGCGAGCGGAAGCCCCTTCATCGTCGCAAGTAAGCCGGTGAGGTTGCCGATCAATCGACCGGCCTTGCCACGAGCAAGCTCAGCGATGTCGGGGTTCTTCTTCTGCGGCATGATCGACGAACCCGTCGAGTAGCCGTCGTGCAACGTGACGAAACCAAACTCGCGGGTGTTCCAGAGGATGATCTCCTCCGAGATGCGTGAAAGATTCACGCCGAGCAGGCTCGCGATGAAGGCGAACTCAGCGACCACGTCACGGCTCGCGGTCGCGTCAATCGAATTCTCGCTCGGACCTGAGAGCCCGAGCTCAGCAGCCACAAGATGCGGGTCGAGTCCGAGAGAGTTACCGGCCAAGGCGCCTGCGCCGTAGGGCGAGACGCGGGCGCGTACTTGCCAATCGTTGAGTCGTTCGAGGTCGCGCACGAATCCCCAAGCATGCGCAAGCAGGTGGTGCGACAGCAGTATCGGCTGCGCGTGCTGCAAGTGCGTGCGGCCGGGCATGATTGCCGACTCGTGAGCGGTTGCCTGTCCGACCAACGCATCAATCAGCTGAATAACCTCATGCGCGATTGTCCGTGCATGATCGAGGAGGTAGAGGCGCGTCAACGTGGCAACCTGATCGTTGCGACTGCGACCGGCACGGAGCTTGCCACCAAGGTCACGTCCAACAACGTCGACGAGTCCGCGTTCGAGGGCGGAATGAACATCCTCGTCAGATTCGAGTGGGATGAACGAGCCATCTGCAACTGAGGCGGCGAGTGTGTCGAGCCCTGCGTGCATCTTCTTGGCCTCGTCGGCGGTTAAGTAGCCAGCACCCTCGAGTGCGATGGCGTGAGCGTGCGACCCGGCGATGTCATAGGGGGCGAGAACCCAGTCGAAGTGAGTCGATCGACTCAGTCGGGTGAGTTCGGGTGACGGGCCACTTGCGAACCGGCCACCCCAGAGCGCGCCCGCATCAGCGGCGCGATTGCCCGCGTTGTTCTCAGACCCGCTCTTCGTGCTCGCCATAGTGCTTCTATCTTGGCAGTTCGGGCGAAGGGCAGGTGTGCTGACCTCCGGTGTTAATCTGGGTGTCGCCCGAAAAGCGGCGAGTGCATGCCTGCACTCATGGAAACCTCATAGGTGGCTCATGGCACTGATTAATACCCCAGGGGGTATGTTGAGATGAGGCACCACCAAAAAAAGGAGCACACCATGAACAAGCAGCGTTCGGTTATCACCATCCTCGCGGCATCCATCCTCGCCGTCGCCATGATCGGGGCCGGCATCGGGATTGGCATCGTCGCGTCAAACCAAAACTCCGACGGCAAAGGCGAGAGTTCGTCGACTACTCCGGAATCCAGCGTCAGTGCATCCGCCACTCCGGGTGAAACTCAGGCCGCACCCGTTGCAGAGAAGTCGACCCTCGAAGCGAACTTGGCCTACCTGATTGAAGAAGAGAAGCTTGCCCACGACGTGTACACCGTTCTCGGTGAAATGTGGGGGTCGAAGACGATGATGAACATCGTCAATAGCGAAGACACTCACGAGTCACAGGTCTTGGCCGTGCTCGCAAACTACGGTTTCGCTGACCCTCGATCGAGCGAAGTAGGTGTCTTCGTCAATGCTGAACTGCAAGACCTCTACGACACACTGATCGCTCAAGGATCACAGAGCGAGCGGGCCGCCATGGAAGTTGGCGTCATCATTGAAGAAACCGACATCGCTGACCTCGGCGAGATGATGGCGGTGACCACCGAAGCAGACGCGCTGGCCATGATGGCTTCACTGCGGGCCGGTAGTGAGAACCACCTCGCGGCCTTCCAGCGTCAGCTGTAACGACACGCGCACACGAGGCGCTGTTCGTCTGCGACTAACGCGATTTCGCGAGAAGCCAGATGAGTAGCGCCTTTTGCGCGTGCAAGCGGTTCTCGGCTTCGTCCCAAATAATGCTCTGCGGGCCGTCGAGCACATCAGCCGACACCTCATAGCCGCGGTAAGCGGGCAGGCAGTGCATGAAAACCGCGTCGGGCTTGGCGAGCGACATCAGATCGGCGTCAACCGAGTATCCGGCAAAGGCAGCGACGCGCTCGGCCTTCTCCGACTCCACTCCCATCGACACCCACGTATCGGTAACGACCACGTCAGCCCCAGTCGTGGATTCACGAGGGTCGGCAACGATGGATGCGCTACCGCCGGTCTTCGCCGCGATTGCCTGCGCATCCGCCACGATTGCGGGGTCCGGCTGGTAGTTGGCTGGCGCAGAGATGCGCACGTGCATGCCGGCAGTCGCACATGCCAGTAAATAGGAATGCGCCATATTGCTGCGGCCATCGCCGAGGAACGTAACGGTCAGCCCGGCGAGCTGACCTTTGTGCTCCTGAATGGTCTGTAGGTCGGCAAGTAGTTGGCACGGGTGGAACTCGTCGCTCAGCGCGTTGATCACGGGAACGGTTGTGCCGTCGGCCATTTCTTCGAGACCAGACTGCGCGAACGTGCGC
>JBFYOK010000130.1:0-3167 GCA_041303845.1 Microbacteriaceae bacterium
AGCGGCCAGGTCAACCACCACTTCGGGCTCGTCGGTCGTCGGCACATGCTTACGCCGCTCACCAACTGTGATCGTCTGATCTGCAATCACAGCCAAAGCGAGATCGTCAGAGCTGAGCCGCGCAGTCTTAGCGCACTGGCGGAGAACCGTTTTCTTCCACATCTCTTCTTCCCAGTCAGACCAGGGGCCGCGACGGGAGTTGGCGGGTTTGCGTTTCAGAATCTGAGCCTTCGACATGACCTCCTGCACGACACCACCGTTCGGGAACGTGACCTCAGCGAGAGCACCCACAGCGGGCCGGTCAGTGTCGAGCGGGTCGGCGTCACGCCACCACACACGCACACGCCCATCAACCGTTTCCCGCCCGTACTCGTCACCCTCACGGATGATGTACGCCTGCACATCCGTCGCCCCTGCCCGGTAGAACAGTTCGATGAAGCCCCGCACGCCGACAATCAACTGCGCCTCACGCCCATACGGCACAACGTGTGCATAGGCGAGCGGCCCCCCAACCTCGAGGCCGAGCTGCGCCGCCAGAAACAAACCGCCCAGCACCGATTCGGGCGAGCAGTTCCGCAGGGCGGGTGTCGTTCGCAGCACGGTCACGGCGGCACGCATGAACCGGTCAACGCCGATCCGATCCGCGAGAGCCGCCTGCAATCCATCCTTCGACCGCTCCACCAACGCCACCACATCAGCAGTGCCCTGGTTGACCTTCGCAAGATCACTCATTGCCGTACTCCTCTTCATGCTTGTAGATCAGCCATTGCGGGGGCGACAGCAAATGCACGTCATCCCCGTAGCCCGGCCACACCCCGGACTGAACACATGCGACGAACACTTCCCTCGCCCGTTTCGCTTTCTCGGCACCCATCTCGACCCACACGGTCGGCAGTTGGTGGACGGCCACGAGATACGGAGGTTCCTTTTCGACGGCAACAAACACCATCTCCGCGACCTCGCCAGTCACCCATCGGAGGGCATCCAAATACCAGGCGCGTTGCACGTCATACCCGTACTCGGCAATCGACTTCGTAAACCCGCGAGGCGATGCGTCACGCGCGGTCTTGAGATCAACGGCCACTCGTGACGGTTCCCCCAACCGGAAGTCAGTTGGTAGGAAGTCGAACCGCGCCCGCACATCCACACCCTCAGGTGACGTAGCAAACACGGACACTTCACCATCGGCAGGCTGCCCAAACAGTTGCTTCGCCGCAGGGTGCGCCAACACTGCTTCGGCTGCGTCCGCGATGGGCTGGAACTCCTCCTGCTTGAGAGGGATAAGTCCCTTCTCTCGAGCGTCAGCGACGAACGCTTTAGCCGCCGCCGTCGAGATCGCCCCGTTCGTCGCCAACATGTCGGCAGGAATCACGACCGCCTCATACCCGCGACCGAGCACGAGCGAGTGGACTGCCGAACCGATGTCGAACTTCTTAGACGGTTCGATGAGCGGCGGGTGGTCTTTCTTCCACCGATACTTCGCAGGCGTGTCGTTGAGGATCATGCGCGCCTCAGTGCTCGACAGCGCCGGGTGTGAATGGTAGGCGAGCTCGTCCAGCTCGTGAACGATGCCTTGCAGGCCGTTCATCCGTAGCACCGATCGCAACTGCAGTGCGGATGCCCACCGGACTCACACGAGGCGGATGCTTCGTGGTGTGGTGTCATCGGGGTTGCGTTGGCACACGTTGCACAACTCATGCCACACCTCCGCGCATCGGGTCGAGCACAATCACCGGTCGGTCGTCCGGCCCACCCTCGAGCAGCAGGGCGAACGTGGCGAGCGTCATCGACACGTATTGGTCCTCAGGCTTTGCCGACCCGTGACGCTTGTGAGCGACGACACCTATTGCTGCGTCGTCGTTGCCGCGTTCGATTTCGGCTTCACGAATCCACAACGGCAGGTTGTCGCGGCTGGTGTTCTTGCACTCGATGACCACTCGGCCACCGCGAATGGTCTTGACCCCGGCGATGTCGCCCCGGTCTTTGTTGCCACTCTTCACGCGCCGGTCAATGTGGCGGTCGTTGAGTTCGACGGCGAGATAGTCGGCCACGAGTCGTTCGAAGCTCGACCCGGCTATTTTCGCCGTGCTCCTGTTGCGGCTCATTCGTCTACCCCGTCGAACAGGATGGTGAAACCGCCAGCAGTGGCACGGTCGGGACCGCAGCCCTCTGCAAACCGAGACCACCAAGTTCCGTCATTTCCCGCGCGGAACACTTCGCCGTCTGCGCGTCGGATGACTGCCCCGAACTTCGACGGCACCGACACGACCTCCTCAAAATGCCAACCGTCGGAAATGTCACACGCCGCGTAGGACTCAACGCCCGTGTCAATCTCAACGAGGTTGCGAATATCGCGGAAGCAGGTGTCCAAAACCTCACCCACCACCACCGACTCGCCCAGCAGCGCTCGTACCTTGTCGCCAACCTTCGGCACGTAGTCATTCATCGTCGTCCTCTGTTTCTGTGGGCAGGTTCGTGGTTGCGATCTCGTCGGCGTCCATGTCGTACGGGTTACCATCCAACGGGTCATCGGGGTTCATGCGATCAGCCCTTCCAAATCGAATGCCTGCTGCGACAAGCGATTGGCGATCAGCTCGCAGTACGACTCGTCGATCTCGACACCGATAGACGCGCGTCCAAGGTTGCGGGCCGCGATTAGGGTTGCGCCGGACCCTGCGAACGGATCGGCCACAACGCCAACTGTCTTGGCGATCAGCACTTCCATCAGTCCGACGGGCTTAGGTGTCGGGTGTGCAGGCCGATCCCTGTTGCCCGACATCAGCGTTTGCGCTCGGATCACATTGCCCTCACGCTTACCGATGAACCCGGAGCCGAGAACGTAAATCTCCTCCTCAGCAGCACCCCACGGCAGACTCGTGTCGCCCATGAATCCGCACGGTGACTTGTCCCAGATCAGTCGCGCCCGCGTCTCGGCAGGGCGCGCAACGTTCCAACGGCCAAACACCAGTGCTGGTTTCTGCCCCCAATTCACAAGCGCAAGGTCACGAGCGCCGGTTGTCTTGTCCCCAGCCACCGCAAGTCGGCCCTCTGCCCGGCGCGGCTCACCCTTGCGTCCCCCGAACCCCGTGTAGTCCATGCCGTAGGGGGGGTCTGTGACCAGCACGTCAGCGGCAAGCCACTCCGTAACCTCGAGACAGTCACCGTGA
>JBFYOK010000131.1:0-3344 GCA_041303845.1 Microbacteriaceae bacterium
GTTGAGCCTCGCACGGTAACCATCGTTGGTCACGGGCCGAGGCGGGTCTCGTGATTCGCCTCTGCATCGATACATCCATCGGAACGAGCGTCGCGGTCACCGACGGGTGGGTCGTGCGCTCAGAGCTCAACGAATTCGATTCGATGCGTCACGCCGAGGTCATCGGTGAATTGATTCGGGATGCCCTTGCGCAGGCCGGTGTGACGAACAGCGACATCGAGGCGGTTGTTGCTGGCGTTGGCCCCGGTCCGTTCACCGGACTGCGGGTCGGATTGGCTGCCGCCTCCGCGTTTGCCGTCGGTGCGGGCGTTCCGCTCATCTCCGTTGCGAGTCACGACGCTGTTGCGGTCGAACTCGCCGAGGACGTCTTCGCCGACGAGGTCGAGTTCATTGTCACGACGGATGCGCGCCGACGCGAAATCGCGTGGAGCCGCTACACCGTGCTCGACCCGTCCGCACGCGAGGCACTGTCGTTCACTCGCGCTGAAGGTCCGGCGTTGGCGAAAGCCGACGAGCCACTGTTTGCACACATCCCGCGCATGGATGCCGACCACGTATCGGCGGCACGACTCGGGCTGCTCGCCCAAGCGGCGCACGAAAACGATCTCGACCTGCCGCCGTTCGAGCCGCTGTATCTGCGGTCGCCGGATGTCACGATGTCGACCGGCCCGAAGCGGGTGAGCTGATGACGGACGAATCGACGGCGGCTGCCCGCAACTTCGATGCACAAAACTCCGATGCCCGAACCGCCGGAGTCACCCTGCGCCCGGCAACTGAGCACGACCTCGAGCGCATCATGCAGATTGAGACGAGCGTCTTTCTCGCCGACGCATGGTCTGCAGAACTGATGCGGCACGAGCTTCGCGACAAAAATTGCCACTACGTCGTGGCGGTCATCGACACGTCGGGCGACAGCGAACTCATCGTTGGCTATGGCGGAATTCTTGCCCCGCGCGGCTCGGGTGACGGTGATATTCAGACCATCGCGACCGTGCCAACTGTTCGCGGGCGAGGTGTGGGCCGCGTCATCATGGGCGACCTGCTGATGGCTGCGAACGAGCGCAAAGCCGAGCGCGTATTTCTCGAGGTGCGTGCCGACAACCCCATCGCCATTGGGCTCTATCGCTCACTCGGCTTTCTGGAGATTGGCGTGCGCGAGGGGTACTACCAACCCGACAACGTCGACGCGGTCATCATGCGCCTTGACATGAACGAAGCAGACTCTGCGGGGTGGTCGTGTTGACCTCGGCGCACATGAATCGCGAGAACCCGCTCGTACTCGGTATCGAGTCGAGCTGCGACGAAACCGGTGTTGGAATCGTGCGTGGGCGAGAGCTACTCGCCAACGTCATTGCATCGTCGATGGATGAGCACGCCAGGTACGGCGGAGTTGTCCCCGAAGTGGCCGCCCGAGCGCACCTCGAGGCCATGGCACCCGCGATTCGCGAGGCGGTTGAGCGCGCGGGCATCCAACTGAGTGATCTCGACGCCGTGGCGGTCGCCAACGGACCGGGCCTTGCCGGTGCGCTCATGGTCGGCGTCGGTGCGGCCAAAGCGCTCGCTCTCTCGCTCGACAAACCGCTCTTCGCCGTCAATCACCTGGTCGGGCACGTCGGGGCTGACGTGCTCAGCGTTGACGGGTCGCTCGAGTACCCCACCGTCGCTTTGTTGGTTTCGGGCGGGCACACGTCGCTGCTGCACGTGCGCAGTCTCACGAGTGATGTCGAGATGCTCGGCGAAACTATCGATGACGCGGCCGGGGAGGCATTCGACAAGGTCGCGCGCCTGCTCGGGCTTCCCTATCCCGGTGGACCGCACATCGACCGCGTCGCGGTGGACGGCGACCCGAAGGCCTTCCGATTCCCGCGTGGCCTGACCTTGCCCAAGGACATGGAGAAGCACCGTTACGACTTCTCGTTTTCTGGGCTGAAGACGGCGGTGGCACGCACCGTTGAGAAGCTGACGGATGCCGGCGAACCGGTTCCGGCCGCCGACATCGCGGCGAGTTTTCGTGAGGCCGTCATCGACGTGTTGCTGACCAAAGCTTTTGCCGCGTGTGTGGACCTCGGCGTGCCGCGCTTGTTGCTCGGCGGCGGAGTGACCGCCAACGCACGACTGCGCGCCGAAGCGCAGCGTCGAGCTGATCAGGCAGGGGTTGAATTGCGCATCCCCCCGTTTGAACTGTGTACCGACAATGGAGCGATGATTGCTGCCCTGGCGAGCGAGCTCATCATGGCTGGGGAGCAACCCTCGGGGCTGGAATTTGGTGCCGACTCGACCTTGCCCGTCACGCACATTCACAGCTAGAACTTGTGACTTTGCGCCGACGGGTGAAACATGGGACGTGAACGTGCGCGCATCGTGCGCGCATCGACGTCAATCAAAGGGGAACAACCCATGAGTAACGCACTTGCCGGAGCACGCACAAATGCTCTCGCCATCGTCTCGCTCGTCACGTCCATTCTCGGCTTCAGCCTGATCGGCATCATTACCGGGCACATTGGCCTCAGCCAAATCAAGAAGACCGGAGAAGCCGGAAGCGGCCTCGCCATCGCTGGTCTCGTCATCGGCTACATCAGCATCGTCTTCTTCCTCATCTGGTTCTTCGTCTTCGGCCTTGCGCTCCTCGTGGCGTTGGCTGCGGGGGAGTTCTCCATCGCCTAGCGCAAAGCCTGTTGAGCACGACCCGCGAACCCCGTCAGGAAACTGTCGGGGTTCGCGCCTTAGAATCTGCTCATGGCTAAGAATTCAGACGTTTACTTTCCACCGACCGAGCCCGCTCGCTCCGCGAAAGTCGTAAGCACAAAGTCCGTAACCAACCCCCAGGCCCCTGTGCCGGCACCGTATGCACAGACGAACACGATGGCGCTCATTGGCTTCGTGCTCTCAGTGGTCGGTTTCTTCTCATTCATCTCCGCAATCCCGGGCGTTGTGCTCGGCCACATTGCGTTGAAGCAGATCCGCAACACCGGTGAGGGTGGTCACGGCTTCGCCGTCGCAGCGCTCGCCGTGGGTTATTCGGTCATCGCGCTTGGAGTTTTGGCGGCGCTTGTCGTCTTCGCCATCATCCTGGTGCCGCTGCTCGTTCTCGGGTCGGCCGCTTTCAACGGCTACTACTAAACCCGCTCGGCCAAGACGGCCACGCGCTGACTCTGCGCGCCAGTACCGAGGCGCATCAGCAGTAGCGTGGCCGCGTTGGGCCCGCTCAGCTTGAGCTTGGTGCGAAAGACGGCCGGGTCGACGTCGACGCCGCGCTTCTTGATTTCTAGAGTTCCGATGTTGCGCTGCGCCAACGCGGGCGAGATTTTCTTGGGGTCTACGGGGAACGTCTCGAGAACGCGAAA
>JBFYOK010000132.1:0-6311 GCA_041303845.1 Microbacteriaceae bacterium
CTCGTAGCTGACTTGAAGGTTCCGGTGCCCCAAGGCATCGTCGACGCGGAGGTCAACCGTCACCTCGAAAGTGAAGGTCGCCTCGAAGACGACAAGCACCGCGCCGAGGTCATCGAAGAGACGAACACAATGTTTGCCCAGCAGATGATTCTCGACGTGCTTGCCGAGTCGAAGAAAATCACGGTTGGGCAGGGCGACCTCACGCAGGCCATCGTCAACGGTGCGATGCAGTACGGCATGGACCCCAACGAATTCGCCCAGATCCTCACGCAGAACGGACAAATTCAGGCGTTGGTGGGCGATGTCGCTCGCAATAAGGCTGTGGCCTACGCACTCGGTCAAATCAAGGTCGTTGACACTAAGGGCAAGACTGTCGACATGACGCCGTACTCGTTCGACCCGGAGAAAGACCAGGGTCCGGCGATTGACCTCGGTGGCGATGACCACGGGCATGATCATGACCACGATCACGACCACTCGCACGACGAAAAGCCCAAAAAAACCAAAAAGAAGTAGTGCTCGTACCCCCGATGGGATTAGGGGTTTTCCCCTTATCGGCGTAGGTTGAGAACACAACCGAAAATTGGGGGAAAACATGCCTGCTTCATCCGTACGAATTCGTAACACCAGCAGGCCCGCCCGCCGGTTCGTTCGATTCGTGTCCACTCTCGCTGTGGCTACCGTTGCGGTCTCCGCCGGATCCTCAGCTGCTTTGGCCGCCGAGGCAACAGTTGGACTCGGGACTGCCGCTTCTTACTCGGTGCTCGGCGCATCGACCGTGACCAACACCAACGTCACAAACTTGTCCGGTGACCTCGGCGTCAGCCCAGGATCCGCCATCACTGGTTTCCCTCCGGGCATTGTTGCCGGGGCAACTCACACAACGGATGCCGCAGCAGCACAGGCTCAGGCAGACGCTCTTGTCGCCTACAACGACGCATCAGGTCGAACATTCGTCAGCACCGGACAGGTTGACCTCGGTGGCCTCACGCTCACGACGGGCGCGTATGACACCGGCGGCGTTATCGGCATCACGGGCACGCTCACGCTCGACGCTCAGGGTGACCCGAACGCCGTGTTCATCTTCAAGACGCTGTCGACACTCATCACCGCACCCAACAGCACGGTGAGCCTCACAAACGGGGCGCAGGCCTGCAACGTGTTCTGGGTGGTTCCAACATCCGCAACGCTCGACACGGGTTCGACCTTTGTGGGAACAATCATGGCTGACCAGTCCATTACCGTGAACAACGCGGTCACGGTGGCGGGTCGCGCTCTGGCGCTGAACGCGGCTGTCACGCTCGATGGCGACACGTTCACATCGGCAGAGTGCGCGGCTGAGACTCCGACACCCACGCCGTCGGAATCGGCAGGTGAAGACACAACTGCAGGAACCACGTCCGAACTGCCTAACACGAATGAGTTCAGCAATGCGTGGTTCATCTGGCTGGCCGTTGCACTCGCCGTGATTGCTGCGGGTGTCGTGCTCGAGATCAAGCGCCCGACGCTCACCAAGCGCTTTCGCAAGTAAGCGTGACTAGAGGCCGAAAGCCTGCTGTGTGAAGGACCACAGCAGGCTCAGGCCGATCGCGAACATCACGAGTGCGATGAACGCATCGAGGATGCGCCACGCGACAGCCTTCGCAAAAACAGGCTTCAGCAGGCGCGCACCGAAACCGAGCGCACTAAACCAGATGACACTGCCGATTGCAGCTCCGATACCAAACCACCAGCGATCGGCACCGTAAGTTCCGGCCACCGAGCCGAGTAGCAACACAGTGTCGAGATACACGTGTGGATTCAGGTAGGTGAGCGCGAGAGCGGTCGCCGCCGCCGTGCCCCATTTCAGTGGCGCCCCGGAGGGGTCGGCAATGAGCTTGTTTGGCTTGATGGCGCGACGTGCGGCGAGAACACCGTACGTAATGAGGAAAGCTCCACCGGCGAGCTCAATGATGCGCAGAAGCACGGGCAGCCCGGCGATGAGGGCGCCTAAACCGAGGATTCCGAGAAGGATCAGCAGGGCATCCGACAGTGCACAGATTGCCACGATGGTGAAGACGTGTTCTCGGCGCAACCCTTGTCGAAGGACGAAGGCGTTCTGCGCGCCGATGGCGACGATGAGCGACATGCCGAAGCCCAGGCCGGCAAAGGCGGCGATGAGCTGAGCTGACATGTGAACAACTTAGCCCATGGCGAACATGGCGTTTTGGGGCCGTAGCGAGCGATAGATTCGAAACAACTGCGGTGGTCGGATACTCGACACCGAGCAACGTGAGGAGCAACACATGGCAGACATGCCGATGCCGAACAGCGTTTTCGACCGTCTTCTGAAAGACCGAATCATTTGGTTGGGTTCAGAAGTTCGCGACGAGAACGCAAACGAGATTTGCGCGAAGATGCTGCTTCTTGCCGCGGAAGACGCGAAGAAGGACATCTACCTCTACATCAACTCACCCGGTGGATCGATCACCGCGGGTATGGCCATCTACGACACGATGCAGTTCGTTCCGAATGACATCGTTACGGTCGGTATCGGCATGGCGGCGTCGATGGGGCAGCTGCTGTTGACGAGTGGGACCAAGGGCAAGCGTTACATCACGCCCAACGCGCGCGTGCTCTTGCACCAGCCGCACGGTGGGTATGGCGGCACGGCGAGTGACATCCAGACGCAGGCTGAGCTCATCAACTCGATGAAGCGTCGTCTCGCTGAAATCACCGCATCTCAGACCGGAAAGACTGTCGAGCAGATCAACGCCGACGGTGACCGCGACCGCTGGTTCACCGCTCAGGAAGCACTCGAGTACGGATTCGTCGACCACGTTCGTGAGTCGGCATCAGACGTCGCCGGCGGCGGCGGAACAACTCAAACTAAGTAAACGAACTAGGCGAAGTAGGAGAACACCCATGGAAATGCCACGCCTTGACGGTTCCGGTGCATCGATTGCGATGCCATCGAGCCGCTACATCATGCCTTCGTTTACCGAGCGCACCTCCTACGGCTACAAGCAGATGGACGCGTACTCGAAGCTCTTCGAAGACCGCATTGTCTTTCTCGGTGTTCAGGTGGATGACGCATCCGCTGACGACGTGATGGCTCAGCTCCTCGTGCTCGAGAGCCAAGATCCCGACCGCGACATCGTCATGTACATCAACTCACCGGGTGGCTCGTTCACTGCGATGACCGCGATTTACGACACGATGCAGTACATCCGCCCGCAGATTCAGACCGTGTGTCTGGGCCAGGCCGCTTCGGCTGCTGCCGTGCTGCTCGCGGCCGGCGCGCCGGGCAAGCGTCTCGCTCTGCCGAACGCGCGCGTGCTCATCCACCAGCCCTCATCGGGTGGAGATCGGGGTCAGGCCTCGGACATCGAGATTATGGCTGCCGAGATTGCGCGTATGCGCGAATGGCTTGAAGAGACGCTCTCGCGTCACTCGAACCGTAGCCAAGAACAGGTCAACAAGGACATTGACCGCGACAAGATTCTTTCCGCGGCGGATGCCCTCGAATACGGTCTGATTGACCAGGTGTTGACCAGCCGCAAGACGGCGGCGTTGCCCGCTTAGGCGAGCTTCTTTCGACGCTTCGTCTGGTTTTTCGATAGGGCGCGTGCGTGAACATGTCGTTCACGGCGCGCCCTTCGCAATGTGCGCAGAGGGGTGTGAAAACGGGTTTAGGCTCATTTGAGAAGTGTCACCGGTTCGACGTAACCTGCGACGCAAAAGGTTTGGAGGGGTCATGGCACGCATTGGTGAGAGCGCCGATCTGCTCAAGTGTTCCTTTTGCGGCAAGAGCCAAAAGAGCGTCCAGCAGCTGATTGCCGGGCCCGGTGTTTACATCTGTGACGAGTGCGTCGAGCTGTGCAACGAAATCATTGAAGAGCGTCTGGCCGAGACGGAACAGACCGAAATCAAGGATTTCACGCTGCCCAAGCCCCGCGAGATCTTTGCCTTCCTTGAGGAATACGTCATCGGGCAAGAACCGGCGAAGAAAGCCCTCTCTGTCGCCGTCTACAACCACTACAAGCGCGTGCGTGCTGCTGAAGCGCTGGCGCCAGCAGACGTCAAGGCCGATGAAATTGAAATTGCTAAGAGCAACATTCTGTTGATTGGCCCCACCGGATGCGGCAAGACGTACCTCGCACAAACGCTCGCTCGCCGTCTCAACGTTCCGTTCGCGGTTGCCGACGCAACGGCGCTGACCGAAGCAGGCTACGTCGGTGAAGACGTTGAGAACATCCTGCTCAAACTTCTGCAGGCTGCCGACTTCGATGTGAAGCGTGCCGAGACCGGAATCATCTACATCGATGAGGTCGACAAGATTGCCCGCAAGGCCGAGAACCCGAGCATCACTCGGGACGTGTCGGGAGAAGGCGTGCAGCAGGCGTTGCTCAAGATTCTCGAGGGCACGGTTGCTTCAGTTCCGCCACAGGGTGGGCGCAAGCATCCTCACCAAGAATTCATTCAGATCGACACCACGAACGTGTTGTTCATCGTTGCTGGCGCATTTGCCGGACTCGAAGAAATCATTTCTCAGCGGGTGGGCAAGCGGGGCATCGGCTTCGGCGCTCCTCTGGCCTCAAAAGACGAGACGCGCGACCTGTTTGCCGAGGTGCTTCCGGAAGACCTGCACAAGTTCGGGCTCATCCCTGAATTCATCGGTCGTCTGCCCGTGGTGACCTCAGTTTCGCCACTCGACAAAACAGCGCTTATCGACATTCTCATCGGACCAAAGAACGCGCTCATCAAGCAGTATCAGCGCATGTTCGAACTTGACGGCGTGCGTCTCGAGTTCGACCAAGAGGCTCTGGAGTCGATCGCTGAACTCGCCGTTCTGCGCCAGACCGGCGCACGCGGGCTTCGCGCAATCATGGAAGAAGTGCTCGGACCGATCATGTTCGAGGTTCCATCGACAGACCACATCGAGACGGTCATCGTCACACGCGATGCTGTGGTCGCCAACGCTGCGCCCACGATCGTGACGCGCCCGGCGGCTGCTCCCGACCTGCGCGAGAAGTCAGCCTAGGCTCTCTAGCTCTCTGCCTCGGTAATCGTGACGCGCCCCGCGGCATCAATCTCGACGAGGGTGCCGTCGTCAAGCTCGCAGATGGGCCGACCCTCGAGGTAGGTGAGCGTCCAGCGCCAGGCGGATGCGTCGACGGTAAGGGACTTGATTTCCGCCTCCACGTCGGCAATTCCCTCGACGACCGATGCAGGGAGTCGAGACGGGGGAGTCTCGCCGAATGTCCAGCGGGTGCCGAGCTGCATCAGTCGACGTCAGACTCGTAGACGACCCACTCGGTTTGAGTGCCGAGGTGATCCGACATTGCGCGAGCCGTGCGGTTGTCACTTGCGACGGCCCAAGCAATGTTGGCGGCACCACGCGAGCGAGCATCCAACCTCACCGCCTCAAGCAGAGCGCCCGCAACGCCCTTGCGCCGCAGAGCCGGGTCGACGTAGTGGTCCTGAATTTGCATCTGCACATCAGCTTGCAGTGCGCGCGGCACGGCACAGAAATGCACGAAGCCCACGAGATGCACCTTCGTCACAGTTTCAACTAGCCCTTGAAGGTTCACAGTCTCGGCTATCAAGGTCTGTTCGGCCACGAACGAGAACAAGTTTTGACGCTGATCGGTCAGCGTGCCCCAAATAGTCAATGCGCGAGCATCATCCACTGGTTTGCCATAAAACTGGGCGTACTGCTGAAACAGCGGCTTCCACTCGAAGAAGTCATTGTCGTTGAGGCGCCGAACGATGATGCTCATGAGGTTTGACGTTAGTCGTCTTGTGGTGCGAGGTCGATACTCACCACGTTGATTTCATCTCCTGAAGTGAACGACAGGTTTGCGATGCGCCCAACGGCGGCGAGGTCACCCGACGCGTGTTCGATGGCTTCGAGCTGGCTGTGTGGCACCGAAATAATCGCATTCAACACTTCCGTCTTCTGCGAAGCCTTGGCGTCGGTCTTTGCGCGGCGAATGCCAATCAGTGCGGCGGATGCGGCGACAAGGACCCCCGCATCGCCCTCGTTCGGGAACTCATCAACACTCGGCCACGAGGCGCGGTGAATGGAGCCGGTATTGAACCATGACCAGGTTTCGTCCGTCGCGAACGGAAGCACCGGCGCGAAAAGACGCAGGAGCACAGTGAGTGCAAGGCGAAGTGCGGCCGCAGCAGAGGCCTGATGCGGGTGCTCATTGTTGTACGCGCGATCCTTGACGAGTTCGAGGTAGTCGTCGGTAAACGTCCAGAAGAACGATTCGGCGACTTCGAGTGCGCGCGCGTGGTCATAGTTGTCGTAGCCCAGGGTGGCT
>JBFYOK010000133.1:0-3729 GCA_041303845.1 Microbacteriaceae bacterium
GAATCCGAACCTGTGAGGTCGTCATCGCGGATGCGAAGTAGATGCCCGCGTTAGATAATTCTTAGTACCCGTCCCACCCCAACCCAACGCACCCCAACCACCGTGAACCAACTGATGAGAACAGCGAGAACTCCGTGACGAACGCCACTGCCAGCCCGCAAACTATCCGCCGCACACCGTTGGTTGTCGCCGTCGTCGTGCTTGTGGTTCTCCTGATTGCGTTTTTTGCTTTTGCGAGCGCATACGCCGAAGTGCTCTGGTACCAGCAGGTCGGATTTGTCGGAATCCTGTTCACCGAGTGGGTTGCCGGGGTCTCGTTTTTTGCTGGCGGATTCTTGGCGATGGCAATTCCCGTGTGGATCAGCATCTCAGCTGCCTATCGTCTCCGACCGGTTTACGTGCGTTTGAACTCCCAGCTCGACCGGTATCAGCAAATCATCGAACCGCTCCGACGTTTGCTCACGTGGGGCGTTCCCGCAGCGCTGGGCGTCTTCGCCGGCTTGACGACCGTGAGCAACTGGCAGACCGCACTGTTGTGGTTCAACAGCACGCCGTCTGGCACGACCGATCCGCAGTTTGGGTTTGACGTGTCCTTCTACATGTTCGAGCTGCCGTTCTATCGTGCCGCCACGGCATTTTTCTCGGCCGTTGTGTTGCTGTGCTTGCTCGTCTCCGTGGTCACGAACTACCTCTACGGTTCAATTTCAATTTCGCGTCGCGAGCTTCGTGTCGCAAAAGCGGCACGGGTGCAAATCGCGGTGACCGCCTTCGTCTACCTTCTGCTCCAAGGTGTGAGCATTTGGCTTGACCAGTACGCGACCGTTTTCAACTCCAACGGGCTCCTCACCGGTGCGTCGTACACCGACGTGAATGCCACGATTCCGGCTTTGCAGATTATCGCTGCCATCGCCGCGTTCGTCGCCTTGCTCTTCTTGGTAACCGCTTTCACTGGTCGCTGGCGTCTGCCACTCATTGGCACGGCGCTTCTCGTTGCGTCGAGCCTGGTTCTTGGAATGGCATACCCGTGGATCATGCAACGCTTCATCGTCGACCCGAGTGAGCGAAGTCTCGAGGCCCCGTACATCGCTCGCAACATTGACCTGACTCGTCAGGCCTACGGCGTCGACGACATAGAGACCATTCCATACAACGCGGTGACGGATGCTGCGCCGGGAGCACTTCGTGCCGACGTGGAAACCACCGCGAGCATCCGCATTCTCGACCCCGACTTGGTGAGTGCGTCATTTGCCCAGCTCGAACAGTTCAAGCAGTACTACGCGTTCACTAAGAATCTCGACGTTGACCGTTATGACATCAACGGTGTCTCACAGGACTCCGTCGTTGCGGTTCGGGAACTAAACCAAGCCGGTATCGGCGATTCGCAGTCCTGGTACAACAACACGGTCGTCTACACGCACGGGTACGGCATGGTTGCCGCGTACGGAACGGAGCGCACCGTCGAAGGTCAGCCCGTGTTCCTCGAGGCGGGCATCCCGTCGACCGGTGAACTCGGCGAGTTTGAGCCTCGTGTTTATTTCGGCGAGAACTCTCCCGCGTATTCGATCGTGGGCGGCCCCGCGGGCACTGCCTCGATTGAGCTCGACTACCCGTCGTCGTCGACCGCTGACGGACAGGCCTACACGACGTTCGCGGGCGATGGTGGCCCGAAGCTCGACAACGTCTTCGCGCGCTTGATTTACGCGCTCAAGTTCCAGAGCGAGCAGATCATCCTCTCTGACGCTGTGAACAATGATTCGCAAATTCTCTACGATCGCGACCCGCTCACGCGCGTGCAGAAAGTCGCGCCGTACCTCACGCTCGATCGTGACCCATACCCGAGCGTTGTCGACGGTCGTATGGTCTGGATTGTTGACGCCTACACGACGAGCAGCAACTACCCCTACTCGCGCACGGAAAGTCTCTCTGCCGTCACATCCGACCAGCAGGTGACGTCGGGAGTCTTTGCCCTCGACAACATCAACTACATCCGCAACTCCGTCAAGGCAACTGTTGACGCCTACGACGGAAGCGTGACGCTGTATGCCTGGGACGAGAACGACGTGGTTCTTCAGACCTGGCAGAAGGTGTACCCAACTAACCTCAAGCCGATTACTGACATGAGTGGTGAGCTGATGAGCCACGTGCGCTACCCCACGGACCTGTTCAAGGCGCAGCGAGCGATTCTCGGTCAGTACCACGTGACGGACCCGGGCTCGTTCTACTCCCGCGATGACGCGTGGATCACGCCGACTGATCCCACTGCTGGTGCGGAAACCTCACGATTCCAGTCGCCCTACTACCTGACCATGAAGGTGCCCGGTGCGACCGATCCCGCGTTCTCCATTTACTCCACGTTCATCCCGGACGCCACGGGTACCTCCAGCCGAAACGTGTTGACGGGTTACCTCGTTGCCGATTCGGATGCAGGGAAGGAAACCGGAAAACCTGACGCCGACTTTGGCAAGTTGCGCATGCTGACGTTGCCGAAGGATGTCACCGTGCCCGGTCCGGGTCAGGTCCAGAACAACTTCAACGCCGACCCGGATGTCTCCAAGGAACTCAACCTGTTGAGCCAGGGTTCGACCAACGTGCTCAAGGGCAACCTTCTGACACTGCCGGTCGGCGGCGGACTGCTCTACGTGCAGCCCGTCTACGTCCAATCGACGGGGAACACAAGCTACCCGCTGTTGAAGAAGATTCTTGTGGCCTTCGGCGACAAGATCGCCTTCGAAGACACGCTCACCGGTGCACTCGACGTGCTCTTCGGGGGCGATGCAACTGGCGGTGCAAGCGTTGATGTTCCGACGAACAACACACCGTCGAATCCGGACACGAACACCGGCACAACGAATTCTGCCCTCAACTCGGCCCTGGCCAATGCGAAACAGGCGTTGTCCGACCGCGAGGCGGCACGAGTGTCGGGTGACTGGGCCGCATTCGGTGAAGCGGATGCACGTCTCCAGGCAGCGCTTGAGGCAGCTATCGCGGCCTCAGGTTCGTAAGGTCCGGCCGCGAGTTAGGGTTTTTGCGTGAGCATGCGCTGCGACATCGCGGTCGGTGAGTAGGATTTCCAACATGGAGTCCCCTGCTCGCGCCGAATTCACGGCCACGTTGGTTGTGCTCTTTGGTGACCAAATTGCCCAGGACCCGCACCTCATGGGACTTCTCGACAGCATGATCATGGAGGAAGCCTCGGTTTACGCCGAGACCTATCGCCATGAAGCTGAGAAGAAAATCCAGCAGGTCAACGCGCAATTTGACGCACAGGCAGCCGAGTATGACCAAGCACTCGAACAGGCTCGGGAGCAGGCTCGCGCCGGAACGCTAGGCGAGTTCGAGACGGCGAAGGCGGCAGTCGAAGAACTCACGGTTCAACGCGACCAACTTCAGTCGACGCTCGATGGTCTTGCGGATCGCATTCGGGATGCGCAGTCTGCCGCTCGCGCACAACTCGAGCAGGAACAATCGCGGGTTGCTGAGCTCGAAGCCCAGTTGATTGAAGCGTCCAAGCCAGCCGACCTCACGGGCACGTTCCAGCCTGCTCAGGCCGCCGCCATCACCGAGGCCATCACGGATGCCATGAACGCGTATCGCGTTCGCACAGATGCCATCGCAAGTGAGAACGAAGCGGTTGCCCGGAACGAAGACGCCAAGCTGACGGCCGCGCTTCGAAAGGCGTTCCACGCCATCTCACACCAGAAATAGCCTGTCGTTTCGCCCCTTTTTTTC
>JBFYOK010000134.1:0-2633 GCA_041303845.1 Microbacteriaceae bacterium
GGTTTTTGAGCGCGTCTTGGCCGCCGCGTCCTCGCGCGATCTCGTCGAGGCAATCTCGGGACTCACCGCAGCCGATGTCGTACTTGAGCGTCCGAAGAATCGTGACCACGGCGATTGGGCCTCCAGCATTGCGTTGAAGGTCTCGAAGCCACTTGGTCTCAATCCACGCGAGCTGGCAGAAGAACTCGCAGCGGGCCTGACCGGAACGCCCGGAATCGCGTCACTTGAGATTGCTGGCCCGGGTTTCATCAACATTCGACTGGATGCGGCGGCCGCGGGTGTGCTCGCAAAATCAATCGTCGAAGCGGGCGAGAGCTATGGCACAAGCTCGGTTTATCGCGGCGTCAAGATGAATCTCGAGTTCGTTTCGGCCAACCCAACCGGCCCGATTCACATGGGTGGCACGCGCTGGGCTGCGGTCGGTGACTCGCTCGCCCGCGTATTGCAGGCAGCCGGCGCCGAGGTCACGCGCGAGTACTACTTCAATGATCACGGTGCGCAAATCGACCGCTTCGCGAGAAGCCTCATTGCGGCCTATCGCGGGGAGCCCGCGCCCGAAGACGGTTATGGCGGCGCCTACATCGGAGACATCGCCGAGCGCGTTTCGACCGCCTACGGTCCGACTCTCGCCGACTTGCCAGCCGATCAGCAGCAAGAGGTCTTTAGGTCGATGGGTGTCGACCTCATGTTCGGCGAGATCAAGGCAAGCCTGCACAGCTTCGGTGTCGATTTCGATGTTTTCTTCCATGAGGACCACCTGCACGAATCTCGAGCTGTCGACCGCGCCATCGAGAAACTTCGCACCTTCGGTCACATCTACGAACTCGACGGTGCCATCTGGGTTCGCACGACCGACTTCGGTGACGATAAAGACCGCGTGGTCATCACCAGCGATGGTCGACCTGCGTATTTCTCGGGTGACCTCGCCTACTTCCTCGACAAGCGTGAGCGCGGTTTCGACCGATGCATCATCATGCTCGGGGCAGACCACCACGGTTACGTAGCCCGCATGATGGCAATGTGTGCCGCGTTCGGAGATGTGCCGGGCGAAAACCTCGAAATCATGATCGGTCAGATGGTCTCGCTGCTGCAAGATGGTCAACCCATGCGCATGAGTAAGCGTGCGGGAACCATCGTCACACTCGAAGACCTCGTCGAAGCGGTCGGCAACGACGCCGGACGCTACGCGCTTGTGCGATCACCGATTGATTCGCACCTCGACATTGACCTTGACTTGCTTGCCAAGCGCACCAACGACAACCCCGTGTTTTACGTGCAGTACGCGCATGCCCGCACGCGTGCCGTCGTGCGGAACGCTGAAGCTGCGGGCGTGAGCATGAGCGACGGATTCGCCCCCGAACTGCTTGACCATGACAGCGAGTCGGCGCTGTTGGGCATCCTGCAAGAAATGCCTCGCATCGTGACCCAGGCTGCCGAGCTTCGAGAACCCCACCGGGTGGCTCGCTACATCGAAGAAGTAGCCGGGCTTTATCACCGCTGGTATGACAACTGTCGTGTCATTCCGCAGGGCGACGAACCGGTGACCGACCTGCACCGCACGAGGTTGTGGTTGAACGTGGCGACGAGCCAAGTCTTGCGTAACGGTTTGACCATCGCGGGTGTCTCTTCGCCCGACCGTATGTAGACTTTTAGCACTTCGATGCCGCGCCCAGCGGCAGACGTCGTCAGGCTTCAGGGACCAAGCCGGGTCCGCTCGCCAGAGCGACTTACTTCTCGTCTATGCGTTCTGCCGAAAGGTCCCTCTCGTGTCCGCCTCACGATTGCCACATGCGAACCCACTCGCACCCGACTGGCTTGTTGTGCCAACGGTCGACGGTGAACCAAACGCAAACGAGCTTGCCGAGGGACTGTGGAGTGACAACGTCTCGCGAGCGACGAACGGCTCGAATGCCGGGGAGCTGACCGTCGCCGGTGTGAGCGCGTCCGACCTCGCTGCTCAGTTCGGAACGCCCATCTACGTCTTTGACGAGGCTCACGTGCGACTTCAGGCGATTCGCGTGCGCGAAGCCTTCGACGCAGAGGCTGCCAAAATCGGCACTACAGCGCGCGTCTACTTTGCCGGCAAAGCATTTCTCTCAACGGAGGTCGCGCGCTGGATCTCCGATGCCGGGCTCCGCTTTGACGTCGCCAGCGGGGGAGAGCTCGCCGTTGCGCTCGCCGCCGGTGTGGCCCCGACGCACATCGGTCTGCACGGAAACAACAAGTCAATGGCCGAAATCGAGCGTGCCGTTGGTCTCGGTCTTGGCAGCATCGTCGTCGACGCTCCGATCGAGGTCGAGCGCGTCGCCAAAGCAGCTCGAGCGGCCGGTGTTGTTCAGAAGGTTCGCCTGCGTGTCAATTCGGGCGTGCACGCGCTGACTCATGATTTTCTCGCGACGGCCCACGAAGACCAAAAATTTGGCATCACCATTGCGGATGCCCCCGCAGTCGTCGCCCAAATTCGCGCTCACGACTCGCTCCAATTCCTCGGCCTGCACTGTCACATCGGTAGCCAAATTTTTGGCACAGCAGCCTTCGCGGAATCGGCCGCGCGTCTGCTCGAGTTGCACGCCCGGCTCTCCGTCGAGCAAGAAGTCCCCGAGCTCAACCTCGGTGGCGGCTTCGGCATCGCG
>JBFYOK010000135.1:0-2754 GCA_041303845.1 Microbacteriaceae bacterium
ACCCTGACTACACCCTGGGCGCCAAGGTGGGCTGGTTGTTCGTGAACCCGTTCTGGCAGGTGCGCAAGTGGAGCGCCATTCACCGCGGGCTCCGCGTAAACCTCAACGACTCCACAGCGGTCTCAGCGCACTCTCTCGAGGCGCACCGCGCTCGTCAGAACTAGCGGGCTCGTCGCAGCTCGATCGCCTGTCGCACAACAAGGCCAACGTGCACGACGGCTCGAATCGGTGATTGGTACCAGTGCGGATACTGTCGGCCAATAAACGTCGCCGCACTGCTGTGATGCGCGCGAATCATCGCCGACGACTCACTCTTGGTTGAGGCGCCACCGATGTGCGTGACGATTGCCGAAGGGTCGTACACGTTTCGCCATCCTGCGCGACCGAGTCGCACACCTAGGTCAACGTCTTCGAAGTACATGAAGAAGGCGGGGTCGAAGCCCCCGACCGATTCGAAAGCGGTTCGTCGAACGAGCACACACGCCCCAGATAACCACCCGACGTCACGCAACGCGACGTGTTCGGGGGAGTCATTGCGGTACGCGTGAGACCAGGGGTTGCCCGGCCATACCCGATGCAGAGCCGCGTGCATCGCGCCACCGAACAACGACGGTACCGCGCGAGCCGAAGGGTACGTTGAGCCGTCGACGTTGAGGATGCGCGGGCCGACAGCTCCTGCATCCGATTCGCTATTCAGTCTCGAGAGCATGGTGCCCAAGCTCCCGGCTGACAGTGAGACATCAGGGTTCGCCACCAGCACGGCTTCGAACGACTCCGGCAACTCATCGGTAACTGCGTTGATGGCTTGCCCGTAGCCCACGTTCGCCTCTAGGGCGACGACGGTGGCCTTGTGTTTCGCGGCAATCTTGCGCGTTACTTCGAGATCGCGCGACGCGTTGTCAGCAACGAAAACGGCGGGCTCCGAACTGCAGTTGGCACGAACGGAAGACAGGAACGCATCGAGCTGTGTCGACGAGTTATACGACACCGTCACGACGGCGACATTGCGCAATCCAATCCGTGATGCGGCCATTGTTATGTGCTGCTTTCGTTAGCGAGGTAGAGAAAAGATTCCCACGCTGACTCAACCATGTCTCGGGTGGAAAGCTCCGCCTGCCAACCGAGCGTGTTGAGAATCTTTGACACGTTGGCGGTCGCCCGGGCCGGGTCGCCGTTGATTCGAGGTTGCACCCGCGGCTTCAACGAGGAGCCGCTGACGTCAAGCACTAGGTCCAACATTTCTTTGACGGATGTTCCGACCCCCGTGCCGACATTGAACACGTCGTGGCTTGCCGCAAGTTGGGAGCTCACGAAATCGAGAGCGGAAATGTGCGCGCGCGCGACGTCACGAACGTGCACATAGTCGCGCACACAGGTGCCGTCTGGTGTCGGGTAATCATCGCCAAAGACGAAAGGCTGCTTGCCGGCCGCAATTGCGCGAAACGCCATCGGCAACAAATTGAAATCCGAAAGATCGCCAAGGTCAGGCCTCGCACTTCCGACCACGTTGAAAAATCGAAGACTGATTGCTCGCAGTGAGTGCGCCCGCGCGGCATCTTCGAGAATCCATTCGCCGCACGCTTTCGTGTGGCCGTAGGGGCTCATGGGTGAGAACGGCGAGTCTTCGGTTGCCGGTTCGCTGACTATGTTCCCGTAAACGGCTGAGGACGATGAGAAGACGATGTCGGTGAGATTGCACGCGGACATGGCTGCAATGACGTTGAGCAAAGCGTTGAGGTTCTGGTCGTAGTACCAGAGCGGACGCACTACGGATTCACGAACGGACTTCTTGGCCGCGAAATGAATCACCGAGTCGATTTGATGTTCCGACATGAAAGCAGTGAGTTCAGCAACACACTCGGGCCGAGAGAGGTCAATCTGGGCGAACGGGGTACCCATGAGCCGGTGTGCACCACCTGCCGACAAGTCATCGACAACAGCTGTCGGGGTGCCACGCTTGAGTAGTTCTTCGACGACATGGGAGCCGATGTAGCCCGCACCGCCGGTAATCAGAACAGCCATTGAACGACCTTAATGACGTGATTGTGACGGCGCTGCAAAAATCTTTTGTGCCCTCGAGAGGATTCGAACCTCCGACCTATGGTACCGGAAACCAGCGCTCTATCCCCTGAGCTACGAGGGCAGGGGTGCCGTTACGAGGGTAGCAGGGTGAGCCCGGCCAGCCGAACTGAAGCTCCCGAACTGAAGCTCCCGAACTGAAGAGGCAGAACTGACGCGATTGGCCTAGGTGAGCTTTGAGAGCACCTCGGCGACAATCGGCGCCGAGTCGCGTGCCTGCGAGAAGAGTGGGGACGAGACGACAACCCAATAGCTGTCGGTGATGACGTTGGCTTGTCCGACGCCCCCGGCATCGGTGAAGAAGCCTCGCACGTTCGAACCGAAGTCACTGACCTCTGCCTGCGTCGATGAAAAGTCGTTTGTGAGATCGGCGATGCCGGCTGCGTTGAGCTTCGCCACGGCAACGTCGATGTGGTCGCCGCCAGACAGGTTCAAGATTCGACAGGCCAGTCCGGAGTTCGCAGCGATGTAGCCTTCGGTCGATTCACCTGACGGAACATAATCGTCACTGCGCGCAAAGTTGGGCCCGACCTCAAAGATGAATGAATCGGGCAAAAGCACCGAACACGAGAGACCGACTGGCATAAAGGCAGCCGGTGCCGTTGTGGGGGTCGCCGTTGCGGCCTTCGGGGTTGCCGACTGGGACGACTCTGCGGCCGAGGTGCTCATCGCGGT
>JBFYOK010000136.1:0-22561 GCA_041303845.1 Microbacteriaceae bacterium
GAACGAGACCACTCGGTCAATGGCTGTGCTGAACAACTGACTCAGCGCAGGTGCAGCTACGGCCCACAAGGCGACAACGATGCCTGCGGTCATCAGCGTGCTGAGCACACTTGACCCAACAAATGTGGCGAGGAGGCCAACGTGAAAGAATTTCTCGATAACGAGCGTGGGGACATTCCCGGGTGGGTGCTCATCACGCTGATGACCGCAGGCATCGTTGTCGCCTTGTGGGCCGTAGCTGCACCTGCGCTGAGTCAGTTGTTCAGCACAGCCATTGACCGAGTGGTCTCGTTCTAAGCGGCATGGGCCAAGCTCGAGGTCACATCACGTCGTCTCGCAGAGGGTTCGTCCACAACGATGCGGGATCAGCGACGGTCGAGTTCACGATGGTCAGCGTCTTGCTGGTCTTCTTGACGATGGCGGTCGTGCAAGTTGCGCTTGTATTGCACGTGAGAAATACGGTGGCGGATGCTGCAGCCGAGGGTGCACGTTGGGCCGCACTCGCCGACTCTGACCTCGTCGCGGGGAAGATTCGAACGGCGGAACTCATTGGCACCGCAGTGGGTTTTCATTACGCCTCCAATATCTCCGCACGATTCCTTAACTGGCGGGGCCAACCGGCCGTTGAGGTGACAGTCAAGACGCACTTGCCCACGATTGGACTCTGGGGACCAGCACTTCCACTGGAGGTGAGCGGGCATGCGGCACGCGAAGTTTTGGGGTAACGGAGTTGGGGCGCGTGACGAGGGCTCCGCATCCATCGAATTCATTGCTGCGGGAGTGCTGCTCCTCGTGCCTGTCATGTATTTGGTGCTGGCACTGTCGAGCGTTCAGCAGGCGATGCTTGCGATTGAAGGCGGGAGCCGTCACGCGGTTCGCGTTTTCGTTCAGGCCCCGGATGAGTCGCGGGCATTCTCTCGAGCGTCGACTGCCGTGCGATTCGCGATGGCGGATGCGCACGTTACGCAGAACGTATCGATGACGGTGCGGTGCTCGCCGCGGCCAGCGGATTGCTTGACTCCCGGTTCGCTCGTGACCGTCAGCGTTCGAGGGCGAATCCCGTTGCCGCTCATCCCGAACATTTTCGGACTCTCCGACATAGTGCGGGTGCCGGTCTCGGCAACATCGACCGAAGCTGTCTCGCGCTTTCACGGGGCGAGCTAGTGGAGTCGAGCGAGGAGGGCTCGAGCCTCGTCCTGGTCATCTTCGCGTCACTGTTGGCAATCGCTGTTTCGTTGTCAGTGTTGTCGGCCACGAGCTTGTACCTGCATCGAAAACGGTTGCTCAGCCTTGCTGACGGAGCCGCCCTCGTCGGCGCGGAATCGTTCGACCTAGATCGTGTGAGTGTCGTTGATCGCGTCGCACGACCTCAGCTGACATCGACGCAAGTGCGTGCTGCAGTCAACGAATTCGTCGCCTCGTCGACTCCGGCAGATTTGGGCAGTGTTCGCATCGATGACGCGGGAACACGAGATGGCATTTCGGCTACGGTCACGATTTCTGCCGCGTGGCGTCCTCCGATAGTCACATTCTTGATGCCGGAGGGTATTCGCGTCGACGTGACTTCGACGTCACGGAGTGTTTTTTGGAATTCCCAATGAGCGCCGTCGTTGGTGGTCGGCGCTGTTTCGAGCAGCGCTAGCGCAGCTGACGACTGCGTGAGTTTGCAAACATGACAACGGCCGAACCAGCCGCGCATCCCGCCGCAATCCACCAGAGAAGACCAATTCCGGCTGTCACATCTGTTGCCAGAATTCCGGCTGCCATGAACGGGATTATCACGTAGGGGAAAGTTGTCGATGCGGTGTACAGCGCAACGTCTTTCCCGGCATTCGATGCCTTGGGCTGCAGATGTGCAACGAGTGTCAATTCAAGACCGTTTGCTGCTCCGAATCCTGCTCCGAATCCCAGGCCAGCGACCCAGACACTCGACTCCGACGGCATGATCACCATAAGCGCGATGGACAGGGCTACAACGAGTGCTGCAGCCCCGTAAATCAGGACTGCTCTCGTGGGGCGAGGCACAACGAGCCCGACAATGACTCCGCTAATGATGCTCGCAAAACCAGCCGCCAAGATGAGCAAGCTCGAGTAGGAGTTTGCCTGGTCGCCTCCGAGGCTCATCCACGATGAGACAAACACGACGACGAAGCCGTTCGTGATTGATGTTGCACAGCTGATGAGGAAGCCGGCGACGAGGAGCAGCGCCCAGCGCCGGTTGCGTCCAGCGTTGTTTGTTTGATTGCTGGCTATTGCGGCCTCAGAAACAGGAACACTCTGACTGTTCAGCCACAACAGCGGAAGTGCCAGCACGCTACCAACGAGTGCCGGTCCGGCGAGGGCAATAATGGTCGGTGGATTAACGAGCGACAGCACCAGGATGCCAAAGAAGATGGAAAAGACGGCTGCCGTGCCGGTGAGGCCCGAAGCAAGCCGACGGGTCTTCGTTGAAACATGAGTGAGGGCAAGTGCCAGGGCAGACGAGACCACCAAGGCGGCCGGAATTTGAATGGCCGCCCAGGCAATCATGAGACTCAGCGCGCTGGTGGCGAGAAGCATCCATGACCCGCCGGCTATCAGGCCACAGATGCCGATGATGATGATTGTCTTGCGAGAGGATGCGCTTCGGTCGCCGAGTTGACCGCCGAAAACGAGCGCGACCATAAACACTGCCCACCCGATTCCCAGCAATAGCGCGTACGAGACCTCAAGATTGTCCGCGTTGAGTTCCGCGAGGTGAACAAAGAGCGTTTCGACCGATCCGGGAAGGATTGCGAGCCAGCCACCAAATACTGCGAGTGACACAGTAAAAACGCGCATGCACATCTCATCTCGTTGGGGGACGCATTCTGTGTTGCGCAAGCCTAATCTGATTAGTGCTCCCTTCGCTCGCTAGAGTTGTGGGTATGCGCACCAAAACCCCTCTCACAACTGCGCGAATTGTCGCGGTTGCGATTGAGTATGTCGACAAACACGGCATGGATGCTCTGACCCTTCGCGCACTTGGCGACGAGCTGGGGGTTCACTCCACCGCGATGTACCGGCACCTTCGAAGCAAGGACGAGCTGCTTGACGCGATGTATGACCACGTTGTGTCTGTCGTTGCGTCTGAGGCGGTCGACGAAGGCGCCTCACCTCGAGCACGCATCGAGCAGGTCGCGACGTCATTCCGCAGGGTATTGCGTGAACATCCGGTGCTGGTGAGAACAATCACCGATGCACAGGGTTCTGCGTCATCGCTTTCCGTCGAGCGTCGCGTCGTGCGCTCGTTGCGAGAAATGGGCTGTGCTGAAGAGCGCATTGCGGTGCACTATCAGCTCATCGAAACCTTCGTTTTTGGATCTGCTGCGTTCGACTTCGCCGGAGCGCCGAACCACCTAGAGATGCGTCGTGAACGACACATGTACTCAGGCGAGGTGCCGATGATTGATGCAGCTCAGTCAGCGGAGCTCATTGACCAATTGAACGAAGACGCATTCACTCTCGGACTTCGCCTCATTTTGGATAGCGCGGAGCGGGCCTAGCTGTCACAGAGGGCCCCCTCTTGCTCACCGCTTAGTGGCCGATGTACGACATCACGTGCTTGATACGCGTGTAGTCCTCGAAGCCGTACTGAGACAGATCCTTGCCGTAACCGGAATGCTTGAACCCACCGTGGGGCATCTCGGCGACAACCGGAATGTGCGTGTTGATCCATACCGCACCGAAGTCGAGGTGCTTGGACACGCGCATCGCTGTGCCGTGGTCGCTGGTCCAGACAGAAGAGGCCAGTCCGTAGTCGACGTCGTTTGCCATCTCGAGGGCTTGCGTCTCGGTGCTGAACTTCTGAACGGTGATCACGGGGCCAAAAATCTCGTTTTGGATAACCTCATCATCTTGACGCAGACCACTCACCACGGTCGCCTCGTAGAAGTAACCGATTGAACCGTGGCGCGCCCCTCCGGTTTCAATTGTTGCGTGAGCGGGCAAGCGGTCAATCATCTCTGAGACTTTCTCGAGGTGCGCTTCGCTCGACAGCGCACCGAATAGCGCGTCGTCATTGCCAGGGCCGGTTGGAGCGTTGGTCTTGGCGTAGTGCGTCAGGGCGGCAACAAACTTGTCGTGGATGCCCTCCTGAACCAACACGCGCGTAGCGGCCGTGCAGTCCTGACCGGCATTGAAGTAACCCGCAATCGCGATGCCTTCCACGGCACGGTCGAGGTCCGCGTCATCAAAAACGATGACGGGGGCTTTGCCACCGAGCTCGAGGTGCACACGCTTGAGGTCGTTGGCCGCAGCCTCGGCCACCTGCATTCCGGCGCGAACAGAACCGGTGATGGCAACCATTTGCGGCACCTTGTGGGAAACGATGAGGCGACCCGTGTCGCGGTCACCAAGCACCACATTCATCACGCCTGCGGGAACGAACTCACTGACCACCTCGGCCAGCCAGAGCGTGGATGCGGGTGTCGAATCCGACGGTTTGATCACGATTGTGTTTCCGGCCGCGATTGCGGGGGCAAACTTCCACACAGCCATCATGAATGGGTAATTCCACGGAGTTACCTGTCCGATCACGCCTATGGGTTCGCGGCGGATTGACGAGGTGTGGTCGGCCATGTATTCGCCGGTCGACTTGCCTTCGAGGTTGCGGGCTGCCCCGGCAAAGAATCGAATCTGGTCGGCCGCCGGGGGGACCTCTTCACTCATGAACAGCGCACGAGGTTTGCCCGTATCGCGAACCTCAATGTCCGCAAGTTCTTCGGCGCGAGCTTCGATGGCGTCGGCGATACGGAAAAGGGCAAGCTGTCGCTCACTCGGGATTGTTTGCCCCCAGACCTTGAACGCTGCCGCCGCAGCGGCATAGGCGGCATCCACATCGGATTGAACCGAAATGGGTGTCGTCGCGTAGACCTCGCCCGTTGACGGATCTGTGATCTCGAGGTGGCCCGTAGCCACGGAATCAACAAACTGACCATTGATAAAGTTGCGAAATTGTGTCGTAGCCATACGAGGACGATACGCGAGGTTCTGCACTTTTTGCTACGGATGTAGTCCGTTTGGCGCGCCTAGGATGAAGGACGTGGATTCGACGACGGGCGTGTTGAGCGGGATTCGCGTCGCAGATTTTTCGCGAGTGCTGGCTGGCCCCTACGCCTCGATGCTGCTGGCCGACTTCGGTGCCGACGTCATCAAAATCGAAAGCTCCGACGGGGATGAAACCCGCGCGTGGTTGCCTCCGCTCGGACCGGACGGGCAGTCGGCCTACTTCGGCAGTGTGAACCGAAACAAGCGTTCGGTCGTCAGCGATTTGTCTACGGAGGCGGGCCTCGCGCACGCCCGCGAACTTGCCATGACTGCCGACGTGGTCCTAGAGAATTTTCGTCCGGGCGTCATGAGCAAGTTCGGGCTCGACTATGAGAGCGTGCGCGCGCAGAACCCCGGCACGGTCTACTGCTCAATCACCGGCTTTGGGTCGTCTGCGGCTGGGGCCGAGTTGGCTGGGTACGACCTTCTCGTGCAGGCGATGAGTGGCCTGATGAGCATCACCGGTGACGAGAACGGCGCCCCGTCAAAAGTGGGTGTCGCGTTGGTTGACGTGCTCTGCGGACAGAACGCGGTCGCGGGCATCCTTCTGGCGTTGCGATCACGGGATGCCCACCCCGAGGGCCACGGTCAGCGCGTGGAGGTCGACCTCATGTCGACGGCGCTATCGTCGCTTGTCAATCAAGCCGGTAATGCGCTCGCGACCGGTGTGGCTCCGAGGCGACTCGGCAACGCTCATCCGAGCATCTCCCCGTATGAGCTGTACTCAACCAAGTCGAAGCCCATCATCATTGCAATCGGCAGCGACAGGCATTTCCGTGTGATGTGCAGTGTGCTCGCGCTTGAGAACCTCGCGGATGACAATCGATTTTCTACGAACCCGCAGCGGGTCGTGCACCGTGACCAACTCAAGGCGCTGATGGAAGCAGCCCTCGCCACAGCGACGGCCGAAGAATGGGTGACGCGACTTGCTGCAGCCGGGCTGCCGGCCGGACCGGTGAACACCATTCCTGAGGCGATTGCGTTTGCTGAATCCATCCGGTTGGAGCCGACAGTTGATGTTCCGGGGTCACCAGGCACGACGAGCATCCGAAACCCCATCCGCTTGTCGGAATCGCCGGCGCGGTACGAGTTGTCACCACCCCGATTGGGCGAGCATCCTGAAACCACCTGGTTAACCGCGCGCACGGCGCAGGAAAGGTAAAGCACCATGAGCAACGAAGCATTCCCCGACATCGCCCGCACCGACGACGTCTTTCTCGTCGACGCACTGCTCACCGATGAAGAGCGCGAATGGCAACAGAAGGCGCGCACGTTCGCTCAGACGAGAATTGCACCGACGGCTGAAGCGGACTTCGATGCCAAGTATTTCCGCACAGAACTGTTGCCCGAAATTGCCCAGCAAGGATTCCTCGGCATGCACATCAAGGGCTATGGATGCGCCGGCGCGAGCCCGGTCGCATACGGGCTCGTGTGTCTCGAACTCGAGGCCGTCGACTCAGGTTGGCGCACGCTGGTGTCTGTTCAGGGCTCGCTTGCGATGGCGGCAATCAACAAGTACGGCTCAGAGGAGCAAAAGCAGGAATGGCTGCCGCAGATGGCCGCTGGCGAAAAGATCGGGTGTTTCGGGCTCACCGAACCGCACGGCGGTTCCGACCCAGCAAACATGCTCACCACCGCAACGCGTGATGGTGACGAATGGGTGCTCAACGGTGCGAAGCGATGGATCGGGCTCGCAACAATCGCCGACATCTGCATCGTTTGGGCTGACACCTCCGACGGCGTTCGTGGTTTCATCGTGCCGACGTCGACACCCGGGTTCACAGCGGCGGCTATCGACGGCAAGCTTGCGTTCCGCGCATCCATTCAATGTGACATTGACCTGAAGGATGTGCGCGTGCCGGACAGCGCACTGTTACCAGGGGCAAAGGGTCTCTCTGGTCCGTTCGGTTGCCTCAACGAAGCCCGATTTGGCATTGTCTTTGGAGTGATGGGTGCTGCCCGAGCCTGCCTGGACGCCGCTATCGTTCGGTCGACATCGCGAGAGGTATTTGGCAAGCCCATTGGTTCGTTCCAGCTCACGCAGGCGAAGCTCGCCGACATGATGCTCGAATACGAGAAGGGGCTCTTGCTCGCGCTGCACATCGGTCGGCTCAAGGAGAAGGGCGAGCTTACCTATGCGCAGATCAGCGTCGGAAAGCTCAACAACGTGAGAGAAGCAATCAAGATTGCGGGCACCGCGCGCTCAATTCTGGGCGGTGACGGTGTGACAAACGAGTTCCCCGTCATGCGCCACATGGCGAACCTCGAAGCGGTAAGAACCTACGAAGGAACCGACGAAGTCCACGCTCTCGTTGTCGGTCGTGAAATGACCGGACTCAACGCTTTCGTCTAGGGACGCCGAGCGTTCGCAGCGGGAATGTAACGCGGGACCCAGCGCAACATCATGCTCACGCCAACAAATCCGCCAACTCCGAGGGCGACGGCTGCTGCCGAGATGGATGCAACGCCGATGATGCCCGACACCACGAGCGGTGCGGCCGCGCCCCACGCGTCGGTGGTGAATCGGAACGCACCCAAGAAGGGCGCAGGTTTCTTTAGCGGGGCGAGGTCACTCGCGAGGGTGAGGTTGATTCCGGAGCCCAAGCCGTTGCCGAAGCCCATGACGAGCGCGGTAATCGTGAACCACACGGCCGCCGACGGCAGGTCATGCGTAAATGCCAAAACGATCAGCGGGATGGCCATGCCCAACATCGACGGAACGATTGCGGCCAGTCGACCGAACCGATCCATCACCTGTCCGCTCCAAAAGAACAGAGCAAAGTCGATTGCCGACGCGAGGCCGAGCACGAGTGCGGTATCGGCTGTGCTGACGCCGATGCTCACTGCCCACAGGGGGAGCAGAACCGTGCGTCCGGTTCGGAGGGCAACGACGAGACCTGTGGCCGTGCCGAGCCGAATGAGCACACGCCAATTTTGCGCGACTGTGTAAAAAAGGCCACGCGTTTCATCGAGCGCTTCTTCTTCGCCGGCACTTTCGCGAACGATTCTGTTTTTGCCCGCGCGCACAACGTGGGTGCGCACTTGGCCGAATGACTTCTCCGGGTCGGGCATGAATATCAGCACAAGTGACGAAGCGAGCGTGAACCCCGCAGTGAGCCAGAAGGCGCTCACGGGGTCGTGATTGATGCTCATGAGTCCCGCGGTCAAAAACGGGCCGATGACAGCGCCACCGCGGAACATGCCGCCGAGCGTCGAGAGCGCGCGAGCACGATGTGACACCGGAACAAACGTGGTGAGAAATGCGTGTCGAGCCAGCGCGAAGATGCTCGTCGCCAGTCCAATGGCGAACACGCCAAGTCCGAGAACTCCAGGGTTCGGTGCAACTACGGCAATCAGAATCCCGAGCAGTGCGAGCAGGCTCGACCACAGCATTGACATTCGCTCACCGATCCGCGAAACAATCCATCCGCCCGGGATGTCGCCAACAAGAATGCCGACAACCAGCATCGATGCGACGAGCCCTGCAATGGACAGATCTGCCCCGAGTCGGTCGGCAATTGCCGGGAGCACAGGGACGAGTGCGGCCTCTCCCGCCGAAAAAAGCAGGGTGGGAAGGTATATCGGTACCACAACCGCGCGCAACTGAAACGGGGCGGGGTTCGACGACATAGCCGTCTCAGCCTACGCCGTAGGCTTGAGTCATCATGATGGACCTTGACCTGACGGACCAGATTCGCGCTCTTCGCGCTACGTTCGCCGACATCAAGGCAGTTGTCGGCGTGGACCGACTCGTCGCGGACATCGCCAAACTGAGTGAGGCGGCCGGCGTTCCCGACCTGTGGGACAACGCGGAGAATGCTCAGCAGGTGACGAGTCGCCTGAGTCACGCGCAGACTGAGCTCACGCGAATCAACAGCATCGAAAGTCGACTCGACGACCTCGAGGTGCTTGTGCAAATGGCGAACGAGGCTGGCGACGAGAGCGTCGCGGCCGAGGCCAAGGTGGAACTCACCTCCATTCAGCGGGTGATGGACGACCTGGAAGTTCAAACCCTGCTCAACGGAGAGTACGACGCACGAGCTGCGGTCATCACCATTCGCGCAGGTGCCGGCGGGGTGGACGCAGCCGATTTCGCCGAAATGCTCCTGCGCATGTACCTGCGCTGGTCGGAGAAGCACGGGTATCCGGTGAGCGTTCTCGACACGAGCTATGCCGAAGAGGCGGGCATCAAGTCTGCGACTATCGAAGTCGACGCCCCCTATGCATTTGGAACGCTCAGCGTTGAGGCCGGCACGCACCGATTGGTTCGCATGAGTCCGTTCAACTCAGCGGGCAAGCGTCAAACAAGTTTTGCGGCGGTTGAAGTGGTGCCGCTGATGGAAGAAACAGAGTCCATCGAGATTCCCGAAAACGACATGCGCGTCGATGTCTTCCGGTCGAGTGGTCCCGGTGGTCAGTCGGTAAACACGACTGATTCGGCGGTGCGAATCACGCACATCCCGACCGGAATCGTCGTCAGCTGCCAGAACGAGAAGAGCCAGATTCAAAACCGGGCGGCAGCCTTGCGCGTTCTTCAATCACGCTTGCTCTTGGTCCAACGTGAAGAAGAGAACGCAAAGAAGAAGGAACTCGCTGGCAACATCACTGCGAGTTGGGGTGACCAGATGCGTTCTTACGTGCTCGCCCCGTATCAAATGGTGAAGGATCTGCGCACCGAATACGAAGTCAACAATCCGTCGGCGGTCTTTGACGGGGATATCGACGGATTCATCTCGGCGGGTATTCGTTGGCGCAAGCGCGACGTCTAACTCTTGTGAGCGAGCCCGGTGGGCTCAGGGCTTTGCTGGTAGGCGAGTCGTTCAGGGGAATCCTCAAACCTGCGACTTAGGCTCATCTCAGCATGATTCTCTTTGACAAGGTCACCAAGAAGTATCCGGGAACCACTCGCCCGGCGTTGGATGCAATCGACCTCAACATCGCGCGTGGAGAGTTCGTCTTTCTCGTGGGAGCCTCGGGCTCGGGTAAGTCGTCGTGCTTGCGCATGATGATCAAGGAGGACAAGCCCACGCGCGGAAGCATCCACGTGTTGGGCCAGGACCTCGGAAACGTCTCGTCACGTAAAGTGCCGTACTTTCGCCGCAAGCTCGGTGTCGTCTTTCAGGATTTCCGGCTTCTGCCGAACAAGACGGTTTTTGACAACGTCGCGTTCACTCTTCAGGTCATTGGTAAGTCACGCGGCTTCATTCAGGAGGCCGTGCCCGACGTTCTCAAGCTCGTCGGACTAGCCGGCAAGGCGACGCGGTACCCGCACGAACTCTCCGGTGGAGAGCAACAGCGTGTTGCCATTGCCCGCGCCATCGTGAACAAGCCCGCACTTCTGCTCGCTGACGAACCCACCGGTAACCTCGACCCGGCAACAAGCGCGGGCATCATGGCTCTGCTCGAAGCCATCAACGCGTCGGGCACGACCGTCGTCGTCGCGACGCACGCGGCGGACTTCGTTGATCAAATGAAGAAGCGTGTTGTCGAGTTGTCGGCCGGCGTCATCGTTCGAGACGAGCGGGAGTCAGGCTATGGCAAAACTGCGGCCATACCGATTCAAAAGAGTGCCGATGGCGGCAAGCCGTCGACGGGCTCGACAAAACGTCCGCCGACCACCAAGGCGTCTCCGACCACAAAAATCGTCACGATTGCTGATGCCCCACAGGTGATGTCTCAGACTGACGCCTTTGAACGCCTCCCTCGGTTTGCCGACACGTCGGACATCGCGCTCGACCCTGTGCCCGGTATGCCTGATCCGTTCTCTCCCGAGGTCGACGTCGAAATCGATGAGTCGACGGACATGAACACGCTGATGTACGACATGCTCGACTCCGGTGTCGTTCCTCGCCTACCCACGAGCGAGTCGAGCTTGCCGGTTACAGAGCGTTTGCGTGCACAAGCACAACGACGCAACAAATCTGGTGACGACGAGCAGAACGTGGGGCCGGTGCAATGAGATTCGCGCTGGTCTGGAGCGAAGCCGCGAACGGTCTTCGGCGCAACGCCTCGATGGTGGTCTCGGTTGTGCTGGTGACCTTCATCTCGTTGACGTTCGTGGGAACGGCCATCCTGCTGCAAATGCAGACCGGCACCATGAAGAATTTTTGGTACGACAAGGCCCAGGTGGCTGTTTACATGTGCACCTCGGTTTCTGCCGGTGAAACCTGTGTCGACGGCGAAGCTACGTCAGTGCAGATTGACGACGTCGAGTCGATTCTTACCTCTAACGTTCTCTCGCCATTTATCGACAAGTACTACTTCGAGGATCACCAGCAGGCATACGACAACTTCCAGCGTCAGTTCAAGAGCAACCCGGTTGCCGAATACGTCACGCCCGAGCAGCTCAACGAAACGTTCTGGGTGAATCTCACCGATCCCTCGCAGTCTGAGGTGCTCGTCGAGGCACTAGGAAGTCAAGACGGCGTCGAAGCGGTGACCGACCAGCGTGCGTATCTCGACCAGATTTTTGCGATTCTCAACGCCGGCAGCTACACAGCCATTGGCATCGCCGTGCTGATGCTGATCGCGGCTGCCCTGCTCATCGCGACCACAATTCGTCTCTCGGCATTCTCACGTCGACGTGAGCTGGGCATCATGCGACTCGTCGGTGCGTCGAACGCGTTCATCCAAACACCGTTCATTCTCGAGGGTGTCTTTGCAGCACTCGTCGGCTCACTTCTCGCCGGTGGCGCGATTGTCGCCATCGTGCAGTTCTTCGTGCAGGGATATCTCGCGGTGAACATCCCGCTGACATCGTTCATTGGTGTGGGGGATGCGCTGATCATCGTGCCCGCATTGCTCGTGATCGGCAGTCTCTTGGCCGCAGTATCGGCGAACTTCGCGATTACGCGTTACCTCAAGATCTAGTCAGGCGGCTCTCTGTCAGCCAGCCCGTCAGCTCGTGTTCAGCGAGAACGGCCGTCTAGTGCAGAGCGCTGTTGAGCGTGACGCCGGCACCGCTGCGCGACACGACCTCGACGACGCCGGTGACCGAGTTGCGACGGAAGAGCAGGTTGTGTGCGCCGGAGAACTCGAGCGCCTTGGCCGTCTTGGTTTCCGACCCGTCAGAGAACGCTACTTTGGTGCCGGCCGTCACATAGAGTCCCGCTTCGACAACGCAGTCGTTGCCGAGCGAGATGCCGAGTCCGGAGTTTGCGCCGAGAAGGCTGCGTTCGCCAATTGAAATCCGCTGGGTGCCACCGCCCGACAGCGTGCCCATGATGGATGCACCACCGCCGATATCCGAACCATCGCCGACGACGACGCCCTGTGAGATACGACCCTCGACCATGGACGCCCCGAGGGTGCCCGCATTGAAGTTGACGAAGCCCTCGTGCATCACCACGGTTCCGGGAGCGAGGTGTGCACCGAGACGAACTCGCGACGCGTCGGCAATTCGCACCTGGTCAGGGGTGACGTAGTCCGTCAGGCGAGGAAAACGATCAATCCCTTGTGCCTGGATGCCGGCGCGCAGCAAAATCGGTCGCAGTGCATCAAAATCACTCGGCTGAACCGGACCGGCGTTCGTCCACACGACGTTCTCGAGCTGTCCGAAAATGCCCTCGAGGTTGATGGAGTTGGGTGCAACGAGCAGGTGCGAGAGCAGGTGCAAGCGGAGGTACGCATCGGATGCCCCAACCGGCGGGGCGCTCAGATTGACCTCAAGCGTGACCGGCGTGACAGTGACGCGGCGGCGGGCATCCTCACCAATCAGTGGCGCCAGGTCAGACGGAACATCCCACGTCGACTCATTGCTCGGGCGGGCCCCAAGCACGGGTGCCGGAAACCAGGTGTCGAGCACGCTGCCATCGCGGGCAATCGTGGCGAGCCCGTGGCCCCACGCGTGCGCAGCCGGTGAAGCGGTGTCAGTCGAGGCACTCATACCGTCAAGGTTAGTCGCCCCTAAACTTGGAGCATGTCTGCGCCCGGCCTCGATCTTTCACTCGACGTCGCGAGCCTCGCTGAAGCCGTGTGCAACGTCGAGTCCGTATCGGGAAACGAGCAAGCCCTCGCGGATGCAATCGAATCAACGCTGCGGGACCGCGAACACCTCACGGTACTTCGTGACGGAGACGCCATCGTGGCGCGAACCTCGCTCGGTCGCCCAACACGAGTCATGATTGCCGGGCACATCGATACGGTGCCCGTCCACGACAACCTTCCGGTTCGACGCGACCTTCGAGACGGGACAGAGGTTCTCATTGGCCGCGGCACAGTTGACATGAAGTCCGGCGTCGCCATTGCACTCAAGCTCGCCGTCGAACTCGTCGACCCGCACGTCGACGTCACGTGGGTCTTCTACGACCACGAAGAAGTTGCGTCCGATCTCAACGGGCTGGGGCGACTTGCGCGCTCGCATCCAGAAATCTTTGATGCGGAGTTTGGCATCTTGTGCGAGCCGACGAACGGTCTCGTCGAAGGCGGCTGCAACGGCACGATTCGAGTGGATGTTCGTGCCACCGGCGTGCGGGCTCACAGCGCTCGAGCGTGGAAGGGTGACAACGCGATTCACAAGTTGGCCACGGCCCTCGTGAAACTCGCATCGTTCGAATCGCCCACGGTAACCGTTGACGGTCTTGACTATCGCGAAAGTTTGAGCGCGGTTGGTATTTCTGGCGGAGTCGCCGGAAACGTCATTCCCGATGACGCAGTCATGAGCGTGAATTATCGATTCGCTCCGTCGAAGTCGGTTGACGACGCGCGCACGTTTCTCGAAACCTTCTTCGCAGGGTTTGACGTGAGTGTGACCGACTCTTCGGCTGGTGCTCGACCCGGACTCGACGCACCTGCAGCGCGCGATTTTATTGCCGCCGTCGGTACCGCGCCGGCACCAAAGTACGGCTGGACCGATGTCGCTCGACTCTCAGCGATGGGAATCCCCGCTGTGAACTTTGGTCCGGGGGATCCTTCGCTCGCACATGCCGACGATGAGTACGTGAGGGTCGACCAGATTCACGACTGTGAAAGTGCGTTGCGTGGCTGGCTCACGCGTTAACCACAGCGACCATTCGCCGAGACGTGTCAGAACGGGTCTCGGCCGAGTGTGGGGCATGCCGTGGTGGGTAGCGGTGCTCGTCGTGTGGGCAATTGGACGCGTGGCGAGCACGGGAATGCTTCTGTTCTACGCGGCAAACCAAGCGGAAAACGCCTGGACCGGACGCGCGCCATCACTTTTTGATTTCTCGTCACTGTGGGACGGACGCTGGTACAACATCATCGCGGTCTCGGGTTACCCGACTGAGCTCCCGATGACCGATGACGGTCGCGTCGGTGAAAACGCCTGGGCCTTTCTCCCGATTTATCCTCTTCTCGCCCGTGGCCTGATGTCGGTCGGTGCGGACTGGAATACCGCGGGGATTACAATCTCGCTGCTGGCCGGACTTGGCGCATCCATTTATCTGTTTCGGCTGATTGCAAAGTATGCACCGGCAGGCCAAGCAATCTTCGCCGTGGTTCTGTTTAGCCTCGCGCCCACATCGCCGCTGCTTCAATTCGCCTACGCGGAGTCCCTGCAGATGTTGCTCATTGCGGCATCGCTTTACTACCTGGCGGAACATCGATACGGACTTGTTCTTGTGCTGGGAACTGCTCTTGCGTTCACCCGTCCCGGCGCCCTGGCGCTCGCCCTCGTTGTTCTGATTCACGGAGCGTTCCGATACGCGCGCAAGGCTCGGGAACCGTTCCCGGTCAGAGAGCGGATTGCCGCATCGATGACGGCCGGGTGGTTGACCATTGCCGGGCTGGCCTGGCCTGCCATTGCTGCCCTTGCCACCGGGCGACTCACGGCCTACTTTGACACTGAACTCGCCTGGCGGTCGGCGTACATCGGTTACGTCGAGCTTGTTCCATTCACTCCGTGGGTTCAGGGAATGCAGTGGTGGACGACCCAACAATGGGGTTGGCCGAGCGAACCGTGGGGTTTTGTGTTGCTCGGTGCGGTCATCGTCCTTCCGGCACTGCTCTTGCTTACTCCCGCCGCCCGCCGGGTCGGACCAGAGATTCGCTTGTGGTGTCTGAGCTACGGACTCTATGTTCTCGCCGTCTTCTTCCCTCAGTCGAGCACGTTCCGCATTCTCGCTCCGCTGTTCCCCGGGCTCGCCATCGTGGCTGCGCCGAAGTCCCGGGTCTACCGAACTCTCATCGTGCTCGCGTTCTTGGTCGGACAGTTCTTCTGGATTGGTGCAGCCTGGGCCGTTTCAGATTACGACTGGACACCACCCTAGGCACGCCCGAGCGTGAAGCGTCAGGCCTGGCTCGTGGTTATCGAGCTCGATTTGCCGTGGGATAATGGTCATACGCTTTTTGAGAAAGAGGTGGCGTAAATGGCTGCTATGAAGCCGCGAACCGGTGATGGCCCTATGGAGGCTGTCAAAGAAGGTCGTCTGATCATCGTGCGAGTTCCCCTTGAGGGTGGAGGACGCCTCGTCGTGTCCGTGAACGATGCCGAGGCCAAGGAACTTCACCAGGTTCTTTCCGGAGTCGTGCCGGGCGTCTAGTCCGACAAGACCCGGAAGAGTTTTTGACTCTCAAATGACACCCCGCTCCGGCGGGGTTTCGTTTTGTCTTGTGCGGCTTGGGCTCGACGGTTTCTAATTGACACGCGAGAGCTGCAGGAGCCCGTCGCCCGCAGGGGATAGCGCGGCGATGACGGCGTCTGACTCTGAGACGAGCGTGAGCACCGAGCGATAAGCCGTCGGAACGTCACCGCGTTTGGCCGGATCGGACACCTCGCCACGCCACAGGGCATGCGGAACGAGAACGAGTCCGCCGACGCGAACGAGGCGAAGTGAGTGCTCGACGTTCTCGAGTAGATGCGCGGGATCAGAATCGACGACCACGATGTCGTAGGAGTTCTCGTTCATGCGAGGCAAGACCTCAGAGGAGAAGCCGGTAATCAGGCGCAGCTGCTGGTGGGGCATCCCGGAATCTGCAAAGAGAGCCTTTGCTTGGTCGTGGAACTCAAATTCGTGATCAATCGATGTCAGGCTGGCGTGGGGTGCACCGCGAAGCAGCCAGAGGCCACTAACACCGAGACCCGTTCCGATTTCGATGATGTTCTGTGCTCGAATCGACGCTGCCAGAATTGCCATCTGCGCGCCGACCGCGGGCGAAATGGGGTCAATGCCATATTCCAACGAGAGCGCGCGGGCACGAGCGATGGTCGACGTTTCGACCGCGAATTGCTCGGAATACAGCCAATTCAGTTCGTTGTGACTCACTCGCGCCTCCTTCGCAGTTCAGCCTAGGGGCAATGCCTCACCGGTCTCGCGAGTATCCTCGAAGTGTGTTCGGGCTCACCTTCGAAAAATTGCTGCTGATCGGCGTTCTCGCCGTTCTCATCGTCGGCCCCGACCGCCTGCCCGCTGCTGCCGCCAGCTTCGCTCGGTTCATTCGATCGCTGAAGGCCTATGCCGATGGTGCGAAGACTCGCATGCGCGACGAACTTGGCCCTGAGTATGACGACATCGACTGGAAGAAGCTCGACCCGCGCCAGTACGACCCCCGTCGCATCATCCGTGAGGCACTGCTCGACGATGAGGCAGGGGCAAGTACTCAGGCAAACGCGTCGCCGGTATCGTCGAAGTCCACCCGTCAAGTCAGACCAAAGGTCACGCGTGACTCGAGTGCCGGGACTCCGTTTGACGTCGAGTCCACCTGATCTGTCGACGTAAGGGCCTGACGTCTAGGTCGAAAGCGGCAAGTGCGTTGTGGACTCCACGCGGGGGCGCTTGATCACACGATCAGCAATTGAGCGCAGTGCAATCGACGCCGGGTCGTCCCCGTGCGCGACGACTACAGGGTGACCGGCATCCGCATCAGTGCGCAATGTTGAACTGAGCGGAATCGTGCCGAGAAGCGGTGCATCCAGTTTTGTCGCGGTGAGTTCACCGCCACCAGAGCCAAAAACATCGAGCGTCGTGCCGTCGGGGAGTGTCGTTGCCGACATGTTCTCGATGACGCCGAGAACGGTTTGATTCATCTGTCGGGCCAACGAACCGGCTCGCACCGCGACATCGGCAGCCGACGATTGCGGTGTGGTCACAATCAAGACTTCGGCGTTGGGAAGCAATTGTCCGACCGTGATGGCCACGTCACCCGTTCCCGGCGGCAAATCAAGCAACAGAAAGTCGAGGTCACCAAACCACGCATCGGTCAAGAACTGACTCACCGTGCGCTGAAGCATTGGCCCCCGCCACGCCACGGCAACATCGGTGTCGTCGACGAACATGCCAATGGAAAGTACCTTCACGTCGTGGGCCACCGGAGGAACAATCATGTCGTCGATGCGAATTGGTCGCACTGCCACACCGCCGGGCGCGAGCCCGAGCAAACCTGGAACACTAAAGCCGTAGACGTCGGCATCGATGATCCCGGTCGCAAAGCCACGTCGCGCTAGTTCGGCAGCGAGATTGACCGTGACCGAAGACTTGCCCACGCCGCCCTTGCCACTCGCGACGGCGATCACTCGAGTCAACGTTCCCGGACCGAAGGGGTTGGATCGCTCGCCGCCGGGCCGCAGCGACTCTCGAAGTGCGAGTCGCTCGGTCTCGGTCATGACCGACAGGTGCACAGATGCGTCGGTGATTCCGGGAACTTCCCGCGCGGCGGCGAGCACGTCGTTTTCGATTGTTGTCGCGGCGGGGCATCCAACGACGGTCAACTTCACATCGATGGATGCGCACCCGCTCGCGTCGACACTGACCGAGCCAATCATTCCGAGGTCACCCAACGACAGGCGAAGCTCAGGGTCCATGACGGTGCCCGCAGCGGCGCGAACGCGTTCGGGCAGATTCAACTGAGTCACGTCAGACTCGGGTAGACCGGACTCGGTCGGGCTGACATCCGGCACGTTACTTGTTGGAACTCTTCTGGGCGGAGCTCTTCAGCGCGACGTTCTTCTGGGCCACGGTCTTGCCGGCGGTCTTCTGTGCGGCCTTCGGCGCGGGCTTCGCGCTCGTACCTTCAATCTCTTCCAGTAGCGACCGAAGCTCTTGACGGATGAATTCCTTGCTCGCCATGTCGTTCATCGCCAAGCGAAGAGCGACGATTTCGCGGGCGAGATACTCGGTGTCGGCGAGGTTTCGCTCGGCGCGAATGCGGTCCTGTTCGAACTGCACGCGGTCGCGGTCGTCCTGTCGGTTCTGGGCCAGCAGAATCATCGGGGCGGCGTACGACGCCTGCAACGAGAGGATCAGCGTGAGCGCGGTGAACCCGATTACCGCCGAGTCAAAGCGCCACGCCTCGGGTGCGAACGTGTTGAAGAGAATCCACACGAGGGCAAAAATCGTCAACCCAACGAGGAACCAGGGAGTCCCCATGGCGCGAGCAATTGACTCCGTAAAGCGCCCGAACGTGTCGGTTCGCGAACCGGGTCGCGACAATGGGCTCAGCCCCTTCGGGGTGTCCCAGCGCTCGTCATGACGGTTAGCGCGTGCCACGAGTCACCTTCTTTCGCGGTTGCACGGTGCGAACCGATCCGGTCGCAGAAGACACGCGCGGTGCGCGCGATTCTTCATCGTGACTGCGCCAGTCGTCTGGGAGCAGGTAGTCGAGCACGTCATCAATCGTCACCACGCCCACAAGTCGGTGAGTTTCATCAACTACCGGAACAGAGACGAGGTTGTAGCTCGCAAGGATTCGGGCAACCTCTGCCGCCGACGTTGTCGCCTGCACGGGCTCGAGTCCCGAGTCGATGAGCGTGCCCAGACGTTCGTGTGGGGGGTAGCGCAGCATGCGCTGAAAGTGCACAAGGCCCAAGTAGCGGCCCGTGGGGGATTCGTAAGGCGGAAGAGTGACACACACCGCGGCAGCCAAAGCCGGTGCGGTGTCGTGCCGGCGAATCATCGCGAGCCCCTCAGCAACCGTCGATTCAGCCGAGAGGATGACCGGGTCTGTCGTCATCAGACCACCAGCTGTATCGGCACCAAAGCTCAAGAGCAGACGCACGTCTTCGGCATCCTCTGGTTCCATGAGCTCGAGCAGGTGCTCACCTCGGGCTTGAGGGAGTTCCGCAATCAGGTCAGCAGCGTCGTCAGGTTCCATCCGCTCGAGCACGTCGGCGGCTCGCTCGTCATCAAGCTGCTCGATGATTTCAATCTGGTCGCTCTCATCCATCTCTTCGAGAACGTCGGCCAAGCGGTCGTCCGGAAGTTCTTCAGCAACCTCCATCATGCGTTCGCTCGGCAGGTCGAGCAGTGTGCTTGCCAAGTCCGCTGGCTTGAGCTCGGAGTACGTCGCAATCAGCTGTTCGGCCGATTGTGATTCGCCAGCTGCCTGACGTTCGGTTACAGCATCCCAGGCGACCAAAGCAGTCACACCCTTTGCGAACGGTGCACCGGGCGTGCGCGGACGACGCACGAACAAACTCGTGATTTCCCATTCACCCGGACCGGTTGATTCGATCGAGGAGTCCTCGATGATTGCGTCACCAGACTTGTCGTTGAAGCGAACTCGTCGACCGAGCATTTCGGCGATGACGCGCACTTCGCCACCGCGTTGTTCGAACTTGCGGGGGTTCAGGTCACCGGTTGTGATGACCTGACCATTGCCGATGGATGCGACGCGCCCAATCGACAGGAACACCCGGCGCTTTCCGACGGCTTCGACGATCAACCCGACGACGCGTGGAGGATTCTCGTGGCGGTAAACAACCAAAACATCGCGCACTTTGCCCACGCGGTCACCCGCGGGGTTAAAGACGAGACACCCGGCCAGGCGGGCGGCGAAAACTCGTGTTGCTCTCACCTGTCCACTTTATTCGCCTAGTGCGAGGCGAGCCACGCTTCAACCTCGTCGGCGGTGCGAGGAATGGCGACAGACAGGTTCTCGGCACCTGTCTCCGTGACCAGGATGTCATCCTCGATGCGCACGCCGATGCCGCGATATTCCTCGGGCACGGTGAGGTCGTCCGGTTGAAAGTACAGCCCGGGTTCAATTGTGAAAACCATGCCCGGCTTCACTTCACCATCCATGTACATCGACTTGCGTGCCTGCGCACAGTCATGAACGTCAAGGCCGAGGTGGTGGCTGGTTCCGTGAACCATATATCGACGGTGATGCTGGTTCGCGAGATCGAGGGACTCCTCGGCCGTCACGGGCAACAATCCCCACTCAGCGGTGAGTTCGGCGATGACGCGCATGGCCTCGGCGTGAACATCCCGAAACGTAATTCCTGGCTTGACGATGGCGAACGCAGCATCGGCCGCTTTGCGCACGCCTTCATAGACCTTGCGCTGAATGGGCGTAAACGTTCCATTCACGGGGAGCGTTCGTGTGATGTCAGCGGTGTAGTAGCTGTCGAGTTCGACACCGGCATCGATAAGAATCACATCGCCGGCGTCGACCCTCCCATCGTTGCGGGTCCAGTGCAGGATGCACGCGTGCGCGCCGCTCGCTGCGATCGTGCCGTAGCCGACACCGTTGCCTTCGAGCCGGGCTCGCGAGGCAAACGCGCCTTCGACGAGTCGCTCTCCCCGATAGTTGCCCGCAATGACCTTGATGACGCGCGCAATGTCGCCGAATCCGCGGGCCGTGGAATCGATAGCCAAACGCATCTGCTCGATTTCCCACGAGTCCTTAACCAGACGCATCTCCGAGAGTTCACGCGCGACGCGACTCGCGAGCTTGTCATCCATGGTGTGACCATCAAAATCGGCGAGGTCGAGCGTTGCCAGCCCGAGTTCACCGCTGACGTGGTCGAGCGACGGGCGGGGCCCAATCCAGAACTCACCGATTTGCGCATTCGCATAAAACTCGTCGGATTCCCGGCCGGCTGGCGGGCGAAAGTACAGCACGCTGTCGTGGCCATCGGCGGTTGGCTCGAGCACGAGCACGGAGTCTGGCTCGCTGTCGGAACCCCAACCGGTGAGGTAAGCAAAGTCGGAGTGCGCACGAAATTCGTAGTCCGTGTCGTTGGATCGAGTCTTGAGTGCACCCGCTTCGATGACCAGGCGCTCGCCGGGAAAGGCATTCGAGATTCGACTGCGCCGCTCGGCAGTGAAGGCCGCCACAGCTCGACGAGTCGCCGCGACCTTTGGCTTTTCAGCCCAACCAGAACCGATGAAGTCACGAAACTGTGAAGACTCCGGAGTCGTCGTGCGATTTTCATCCATGGCGTTGGCTTTCGATTTCGTCAGTTCGTCAGGGCTTGTCGATAGTGAGTCGCGCCACAACGGGTCGGTGATCCGCTTTCGAGCCGGCCGGGTTGTCATAGACGTGAAACTCGGTCGCAAGATAAGCACCGGCATACATCACATGATCGATGGGAGCTCCTGCAAACGCGGGCACCCACGTCGGCCACGTGCCGATGGCCGCGGTATTGGTCACCTGGGCGGCGTCCGCACAACCACCCAGAGCCGCGGGTCCGGTTCCTGCGAAGTTGTCAATACTTCCATTGAGGTCACCCGCGACAATGATGTTCGGCTCATTGCACAGATTGGCAAGCCAGGCGATGTCCTTGCGCCACGTTTCCATCGTCCCGGGGCTCGGCGCAGAGAGATGAGCAGCGACGATGACGGGGCTCTTGCTCGACGTGGGGACGGCCACCAAACTTGGCGCCGTTGAGGTATCTCCGATGTCAAGCGCCAGCGTGTATTCGCCAAGATCTTCGCTGATGAGCAAGGAAGTCGAATGCGCCACGTACACGTCATCGAACGCGTTCGTCAGCAGCGTCATGCGTCGCCCTGACTCGTCAAGAATTGCCTTCACGCTGGACGCAGAAAGCGCGTTTGTTTCGGGCAACGCGATGATGTCGGCATCCGTCGAGATTGCGAGTTCCGCGATGGCCAACGGTGCAGGTGATCCGCCCATCGTGTTCCAGGTCATGACCGTGATGTCATCTTTGTTCTCCTCGACGAGAGCGGCGTTATCGAACCCGCGTGTGATGAGAACCCACGAGTTGGCCACAACGAAAACGAGCAGGAGAATGCTCAGCGTTGCCGTGGTGCGACGAAGCCAGTGACCGATGCGACCAATGAACATCAAGAAAAAGATGAGAATGACCGCGAGCAGGCTGACCAAACCGCGCATGCTCACCCCGACGGCGAATGGCCATACACGTTGATAACCGACGAGTTGAGGCCAAAAGGCGACGACAAGGACCGCCGTCGCGGCGAGACCGGCAAGCGAAGCAAGAATTCGGGAGAACATCGACCACTAGCATGACACTATGAGCGGGTTATTGAGGGCACAGCCTCCCATTGACTTGCATCTACACAGCTCTGCTTCGGACGGAACAGACGAGCCGAATGAAGTCGTTCGGGCCGCTCATGCGGCAGGTGTTCGCACCATGGCTTTGACGGATCACGACACGTCAGAGGGCTGGGAAGAGGCAATTGCCGAATGCGCTCTTCTCGGAATGACCTTCATCCCAGGTGCGGAGCTGTCGGTCAGTACTCCCGGCGGGGGAGGCATGCATCTGTTGGCGTACATGTTCGACCCGCTCTCGCCACCACGCACGCGTTCCATGGCCGCAACGAGTGGTGGCGAGAGC